>JAYVNO010000143.1:0-4791 GCA_043758415.1 Burkholderiales bacterium | reverse complement strand
CCTCGCGACAACTTACTTGACAACTATCGATGGCAGGGTACTCACCTTCGAGCCAGCTCTGCACCAACGCAGGGCTTTGTTCGTACGCCCGTTTGATCGGCTTTTGCGGGGTGAAGCCCCAGCGGGTCAAGTATTTGCCGATGCTGCGTACTTGCAGGGCGATGCCAAATTCTTGTTCGATGAACTGGCCAACAGCCGCCCGACTCCAGAGATGGAGGTCCATCTTGAGTGGTTCGGGGCGCTTATCAATGATCAGGCGCTGGATCGTGTCTTCTTGCACTGGACTGAGCAGGCGCCCCTCACCTCTGGCGCGCCCGCGCGGGGCGGGTCGAATGGCGCTCCAACCGCCTGCCTCGAACAAGTCGATGGCCGCTCGTACCGGCGGGTAGGAGAGCCCGGTCATCTCTACGATCTGCATGATCTTGATGCCTCGCTTGTGCAGCTGCACGACTTGTTTGCGTCGCTCATGCAGTTGCTCCAGTGTTTGGCTTCTTGCGCTTTCTTTTTCCATCAAGCTTTGACTTGACAAACTCAATAAAATTCATACTTTATTGGGCCTTATCTATAATCATCTGTCCGACCTGTGTCGATGGCGGAGGTACGCGCTGCTTCACGGCTGCAAATCTGCCGGACTTGGCGCGTCGCCATGCCGCTATGCTTCAGTCGTATCTAGATTCTGCGTTGCGCTCAGCGAAGGGCCAACCAAGTTAGCCCATGACCGCACCCACGCCCGCCGCGAAAAGTTACTACGAGCTACTCGGCGTGAGTTATTACGCATCACCCGATGATGTTCGCAAAGGCTGCGAGCGACGGCTGGCTGCACTTGACCGGATGCGCGCAGAAGGCGCTGATGATGATCTGCCTGAGCAGGCGCAAGCGCGGCGTGACATCATAACGGCGTATCTCGCGCTCAAAGATGGCGCGCGCCGCAACGCCTACAACGCCGCGCTCGCCGCCGCGAACGCGGAAACTGCCGCGGCGCGCGCCCGTGAAAACAACGCGGGTTTGACAGCGCCGGGCTGGGGTGGCGTCGCTCCGGCGCGTGCACAGACGTCAGGCCCGTTGAGTCCAGCCAACACGCCCGCAGCGGCCCGCGCCAACGACTTATTAACAAGTCAACTAAATATGTCCCATCGCAACCAGTATGGCTCCCTCTCCCCCAAGGAGAGGGAGCCTGCCGAACCGGTCATATTTGGTTGACTCAGTAATAAGCAGCAGCCCGATCTTGCGCGAAGCGCCCGTCGATTTGCGCGAGGCCGCGCAAGTTCGCAACAACGAGCACATCCGCGACCGAGCGCAATGCAGCGCTGCTGACGATGCACACTGGGCCGAAGACGCCACCTTGGGCGTGCGCTACGTTGCGATGATTCTCGACACCATGATCGTCTTTATGATCCTCGCGCTGGTTGCCGTGGTGCGCAGTGTTGTGTTCAAAAACGCCACGCCTTGGTATTTGGTGAGCGCAACAACGATGTCGCTCGTCACCTTTGTGTTGACGGCGCTTTATTACGTGTGGGGCGAATGTGGGCAGCCTCGCGCGACGCTCGGCGAGCGCGTGATGGGCCTGCAAGTGGTGCGCATGGACGGCGTGACCGGTGTCGGCGCGTTGCGCGCTGCGACTGGTTGGGAGTTACGTGCTGATGCTCGGCTACTTGATGGCGTTTTTCACCGAACGTAAACAAGTGCTGCACGACAAGTTGACCGACACGGTGGTGGTGAGCGTGCGATCACCTTTTGCGTTCCCCGTGTTGATCGGGATTGGCGCGACGCTCGCGTTCTTTGCGACTATTGCTACGTTTGCCCATCGCGTGGCCGCGAACGTCGTCGAGGGTTTTACGCCCGCGATCACGCAAGCGCTCGGCCCGCAACGCTTCGATCCGAACCGCGCCACGCCCAGCCGCGACGAAGTGCGGCTCGCCTATTTCGCCGCGGTCAACGTGCAGCGCGCGGCGCGGCGCTTTTACGTTGCGCGCGGTGATTGGCCGGGGCCGAGCGACATGAACGCACTCATCGCCAGCACCGAGCAGCCCGACGCGTTGACTCAATACGCACCGAAAATACTGCCGCACGGCATGTTTGCGCTGTCGTTAGGTGCCACGGCAAAAGGAAGCGCGTATTTGCTGTTCATACCCGAGGATGACGATCCGCAGAGCACGTGGCGTTGCGCGGCGATTCACGTTGATGCGGACGTGCTGCCGAATTCGTGCGTCGCAGCGCGGTAATCTGGAGCGCTTGCTCCAGCTTATTTGCAGCGAGCACTATCTTTAAGCGCCGCAACATGACAGAATATCGAGCTTGCTTGAGAAAGCATGAAATGTTCGCTGCTTAGTGCATCGCCCCGCATAGTTCCTGAACGCCCACCGAAAGGTGCGCAAGTTCAGCGACGCAGAACGCAAAAAAGCCCTCGCAAGCTGCAAAGCTCGTGTTTCAGGTTTTAGTCATGTTCCGTTTGTTGGTCGACGCGTTTCGCATCAGATTCGATCAACATACGTCCTTATTTTTTTTGAAGGTTGCGGCTACACGCGATGTTTTGTGCATCGTGTTGCCGCAAGAATAGACATGAGTTTGCAAAACCAACACGATACCGAAAATCACATCGACGCGACGCCTGATTTGGCGCTGTCGCACATTGATGCTGCCCAAGATTTTTCCAACCTCGACGACGACACTGGCGTTGAGCTCGCACCGCTGACCGGCTTTGCCGCGTTGCGCCTGAATCCTGCGCTGCTGCAAGCGGTTGCCGAGCTCGGCTACACCGAGCCTACCGCCGTTCAATTGCAAACCATTCCCAACGCCCTCGCGGGCGGTGACTGGATGGTGTCCAGCCAAACCGGTAGCGGCAAAACCGCCGCCTTTCTGTTGCCCGCGCTGCACGCGTTGCTCGAAACCCCAGCGATGTCCAAGGGCGAGCAGGCTGCACGCAAACATCGCGCTGGCGCATCGCCCCGCGTACTCGTACTTTGCCCAACACGCGAACTCGCAGCGCAAGTCGCTGAAGAGGCGATCAGCCTGGTGCGCTTCGTACGCGGCATTCGCATCGCGAACGTCGTCGGCGGCACCGCTTTTGGCAAACAATTGATGGACCTTCGCGGCGCGAACTTGGTCGTCGCAACGCCAGGTCGTTTGCTTGACCTGAACCGCAATGGCCAGATCGATCTCGACTGCGTGCAGACGCTCGTCGTTGATGAAGCTGACCGCATGTTGGACCTCGGCTTCTCGGAAGATTTGGAGGCGATTCACGTTGCCACGCAACGTCGCGAACGCACGATGATGTTCTCGGCAACCTTCGCGCCACGCGTGATGCAGCTTGCCGCCGCCGTGATGCGCAGCCCGAAACGAATCGAGCTGGCCACCGCCCAGGACGCGCATCAAAACATCGAGCAGCGCTTGCATTGGTATGACGACATGACGCACAAGAACGCGATTCTTGAGCATTATTTGCAAGACGAGTCGATGGATCAGGCGCTGATTTTCACGGCCACGCAAATTGAAACCGACGAGCTGGCCGACGAGCTGCGCGGCGCGGGTTACGCGGCTGCCGGCCTGCACGGCGCGATGCCACAAATGATTCGTACGCGTCGTCTGAAATCGCTGCGCGATGGCACCATCAAAGTGTTGATCGCCACTGACGTTGCCGCGCGCGGAATCGACGTGCCATCGATTACCCACGTGATCAACTACGGCCTGCCGATGAAACCGGAGGATTACATCCATCGCATCGGTCGCACCGGTCGCGCTGGCAAGAGTGGCTTAGCCATCACGCTCGCGGGCTTCCGTGATCGTTACAAAATTCGCAATATCGAGCGCTTCACACAGCAGCGCATCGACGAGGCCGTCGTGGCTGGTCATGAGCCACAGAACAAACCGCCTGCGGCAGGTGGTGGTTATGGTGGTGGCGGCGCAGGTCGTGGTTATGGCGGCGGCAATCGTGGTGGTTACGACCGCGGCAACGGGTTTGGCAATGGCTCAGGCAACAGCGCGGGCGGCAATCGCGGCTTTGGCGGCGGAAACGCAGGCGGTTACGGTGGCAACAGCGCCGGTGGAGAGCGCTCATTTGATCGCGCACCACGTCCGTATTCCCCAGCGCCCGCAGTCGATGTAGCGCCCCGTTCATTTGATCGTGCGCCAATGGATCGTCCGCGTTATGGCGAAGGTCGCGCGCCTTCAACGTTCAATCGTGATGCGGCTCCGCGTCGTGATTTTGCTGATCGCGGCGAGCGTAGCTTTGCTCCGCGTGAAGATCGCGCGCCGCGATTTGGTGCTGATCGCCCAGCGTTCTCTGATCGTGGCGGCAACCGTTCGTTCGGTGGCGGCGCGGGTGACCGTGATGCGCGTCCGGCTTGGGGCGGCAATGATCGCAGCTTTGCTGGCCACGGCAATGGTGCCTCCGCACGTCGCGAATATGCTGACGCAGAGCAGCCTGCGCAACGTCGTGAATTCGCACCGCGTGTTGAGCGCTCTGATCGTGCCGGTCACGATGATCTGCCGTTTCAGCGCCCAGCGCGCGTCGACGCAGCGCCACGTGGTTCACGCGCCGAGTTTTCGCATGACAACCGTGCTGAGCGTCGTGGTGACAAGCCCGCGGGCCCAGCCGTAACGCAGGCCGCCGACGGTGGCAACCGCGCTGCGCGTCGCGCCGAAAAGCAGGCTGAATACGCCGCACGCGCTGCGGCAGGTTTGGGCGGCGAATAAGCCGACTGATCCCGAAGGGCGCGCTCTGACGCGCCCTGATGGAAAATGATGGTTCGCCATCATTTTTTTTGCCTGCTATGTTTATCGCACCGCTCACGA
>JAYVNO010000142.1:0-4817 GCA_043758415.1 Burkholderiales bacterium | reverse complement strand
GGTGGCACCAAAAAGCGGGGCCGCGTAAGCGACCCCATATAGCCGCTTTGAGCGGCTCACAACATGAAAGCCCCCGGCTTTGCCGGGGGATGGTTACTCGATAAAGGGTACAAGCAGCAGGTGCGCCCCTATCAAATAAGGTTTTCAGCACGAAGTTGTTGCGTATTTCTGGCAAGAAGGAAGTGAGGGAGCGACTGCCGCTAAGCAAGCCGCACTCCCAAAACGTCAGACCTATCGCCCATGCACTTGACCAAAGCCAACCGCCAACGGGCTATCTTCACGGCCATGTTCACCCCATCGCTTCAACCCATCGCCAAGCCAATCTGTGGCAAGAACCATGGCGTGCCTCCGGTAGGGTATGCGGTCATCGGGTACTGCTTACTGCTGGTGCGTGGCCGGGATGGCGATTCGCGGATGGCGGGGAGGCAAGTTGAGCGTGCGGCGCAAAGCAAAGCAGGTCTGCCCAATGCCGTATGCGCCGGATTACGCCCGGTCGCTTGCGCCCGAGGGCTGCCAGCGCAAGACGCCAGGGGCGATCCAATCGACAGCGTGTTGCACTGACGCATTCAATCCGCATCGCTTGACCATTCTGCTGCAAAATTAGCAAATGCGATTCTCAGAGCAGGACAGAGCGAAACTAAAGCGGGCGGTGTGCGACATCGTCGGCGCGGGTGCGGCCACGCGCGTTTTCGGTTCGCGGCTCGACGATAGTCGACGCGGTGGTGATCTCGACATCTACGTCGAGGTCGAAACGGCGTTGCAAAACCCGGCGTGGACTGCCGCGCAGATCGTTGCCCGTGCGCAACATTACCTGGGTGATCGACGCATCGACGTGGTGCTGAAGGACGCAGTATCGGTAGAACTGCCGATCCACCAAATTGCGCGCGAGACGGGAGTTTTGCTGTGACCGTCTCACCGGATCAGGTCGCGCGGCTGCGGTTCTTGCAGCGGGTAGTTCGGCGGGAGAGCGAACTGCTTCAGGAGACGACGACAGCCTTGTTCGACGCCCGCGCCGCCAAGGGTGGCAGCCAAGTCGCGGGCGCTCCGGTTTGGGCGCTGCCCGCAGGGCCGCTGCCCTCTGCGCTCACCGAGCGCCTTGATGCGTTTGTCGCGCGCTTTGCACGTTTGCAAGATAGTCTGGGTGACAAATTGTTGCCGGCCTTGCTAGTCGCGCTCGCGGAGCCTGTGGGCGCAGCGCTCGATAATTTAAATGTCGGAGAACGGCTGGGCTGGTTCGATTCTGTAGAGCATTGGCGCAGCGTTCGCGCGTTGCGCAACCAGATGATTCACGACTACGTCGAAGATCGCCGCGTGCTCGAAGGCGCGCTCTCGGCGGCGCGTGACGCGGTGCCCATGCTGTGTGCCGTGGCGAGGCGAATGTCGGACGAGATTGATCGGCGTCTGTCGTAGTCACGGTTCGGCAGAACGCATATTCCAGCGCGCAGTTCGAACATCAGCTTTTACGCGAAATCATTGCTATATGCGGTCTGAGGCGACAAATAGCTAATAGTCGAGATGAGCCTTTTATCGGGCGCAGCCCGCGCATAATATAGCGTTGACGGAAGAGCTGTTGCGCGTGCCCGTCATCCCATTGCTCCAACGCAAGCTCGCAATCGCACGCCACCCGCGAAGAAAGAATGCGCGTCAGACCGCTGGCCACGTGTCTTGGGGTGCCTCCGTGCGCAAATACCGCCAACTAGCCGCAGCCCCGAACGTCACGCGCGTCGCCAACACAACGGTCACCGAAACCACCCGCCGACAATCTCAGAAAAAGCACGCTCCAACCGCAACTCCCACCTGAACAGGTAGGGTACAGACGGCGCAGGACGGGCTATCTTCACGGCCATGTTCACGCCATCGCTTCAGCCCGCCGCCAAGCAAATCTGTGGCACGAACCACGGTACGCCGCCGTTGGCGTATACGGCGAACAAGCACACCGCACAAAACCCTACCCATTCCACGCAGCATTCGCTATTCTTCAAAGCAGATAAAAAAAATCACTTTGGGGCAATCGTGACGGCACCGTCCTTCGACGCTGAACTGCACATCGAAACGACCACCATCATGTTCGCGGACGTGGTTGAGTCGGTGCGGCTTATCGAACAAAACGAGACCGCTAACGTGATTCGCATTCGCTCCTTACTCAAGTCTCTGGCGACCACGGTGATTCCCGCGCATCAGGGGACGGTCATAGAGCGTCGGGGAGACGGACTCCTCGTCAAATTCTCCGACGCGCGAGCGTCGGCGGCGTGCGCTTTGGTTCTTCACCGTGAGGCGGAGTTGATAAACATTGACATCGCCACCGATGACGTTATCGCGCTTCGCGTAGGAATCCATAGCGCGGAGGTTATGGCGGACGGCGACGCTATTTATGGTCAAGGGATTAATCTGGCGGCGCGGATTGCGTCGATCGCGGGTCCTGGGGAAACGGTCATCAGCTCGTCATTGCGAGACCAATTGACACATCGAGTGGACGGCGAACTTCGCGATTTGGGCGAATGCTTCCTCAAGAACGTTTCGGAAGCTGTTCGCGCTTACCAGCTTTGTCCGCTCGCTGTGATTCCTGCGACAGAGAAGATCGCGCCGCTGCCCATCGAGGATTTGTCAAAGCATTGCACAATTCTCGCGGTGCTGCCGCTCGTGGCAACACGAAATAGCTCGCGTGCACTCGGTTCTGCAGACGTATTCGTAGATCAGGTTTTGTCTGTTTTGTCGCAATGCCCCGTGTTGCGAGTGATCTCACGGCTTTCAACTAACGCGTATAGAGGACGCGACATCCGAAGTGTTGCAGCGGGCGCAAGTGTGTCCGCACATTACGTCGTAGGCGGGAGCTACGATGATGACGGCGCTTCACTGACAATGCGACTTGAGCTCGTCCATTGCGGCAGCGGCGAAGTGATTTGGGAGCACGCCATGCGCGCGACCCACGCCGAGGTTCTGAACTCTGATAGCGACATTGTGTGTGGCGTTGCGAGTCGTGTGCTCGACGCCCTGACACGAACGGAGCTCACAATTGCCCACGGACGACCACTCCCAAATCTGGCGGCGCACACGTTGTACCTTTCGGCGGTCACTTTTTTGCACCGCTTTTCGCGAACTGACTTTGACCGCGCTCGCCAAATGCTTGATGCTTTGCGTGAACGCGCACCCCGCAATGCAGCACCTGCTGCGTGGCTGGCACGCTGGCACGTGTTCAGAATTGTGCAAGGATGGTCAACCGACGTTCGGCGCGATGGCTCTCAGGCGGGTGACTACGCCAAGCGAGCGCTGGATCATGATCCAAAATCTTCGCTCGCGCTGGTAATGGCGGGCTCCGTCGAAGCTGGCGTAAACCGGGACATGAATACCGCGCGCGATTATTACGATAAAGCGCTCATATGCAACCCAAACGAGCCATTGGCATGGTTGCTAAAAAGTGTTGCACATGGGTTCATGGGCGAGGCAAGAGAAGCACTCACTTCAAGCGAGACTTCACTTCAGCTCTCGCCACTTGATCCGTTGCGTTTTTATTACGATTCACTGAGCTCGGCGGCTGCGATGGGAGCACAGGAGTATTCCCGGGCCATCGCGCTCGCACAGCGCGCGATCCGCTCGAACTGTATGCATGGATCGGCTTATCGGACGCTCGCGATAGCCCAAGTAATGATGGGCGACAGCGACAGCGCACGAGATACGGTGCGGAGACTGTTGGCCGTCGAGCCAAGTTCCACGGTAGCTCAGTTCCGCGCGCGTTCGGCCGTTCAAAGCGATCAGAACGCCAAGTTTGCGACCGCGCTCGCCTCTGCGGGACTACCAGAGTCGCTAGGCGCTACGGCATAGGCTGAAATTTTTCATTATGGGGTTTCAAAAATGGCAGGACTAGTTAATTTACAGGGCTCACAAGGATCACAAGGGTCGCAAGGCTCACAGGGCTCGCAGGGATCACAAGGCTCGGGAGCATGGGTTCCGCCATTTGCGACGCCTCATGTGGCAGGACCTGCCTCGACGCTGCTCCCGGGCGCGGATCCGTCTGTTGCGTTCTCGTTGATGACCACGCAACAGGATCTGGTCAATCTCACACGCGAGTACACGAAATGGAATCCGCTGCGCCCGCTCTTTCCGCAGCAACTTGATCTCCCGCCTACCGGGCGGTCCTCGGACGTCTTCCGATGGGGTGCCGATATCAGAGTGGAGAACGCAGTATCTGAACTAATGCAGCCGATCCGAATGAGTCGAATTGGCGGCGCGTCTGGCGGCTGCTTTATGGCCGCTCACGAAGGAAAACGTTGGCCGATTTTTTCAGTTACTCGGCCAACGCGGGAGCAGTTTGAAATACAAACCGATAGTGTGTATCAACACATTGACTTGCGCCCCGAGCGGCTCACAGAAATCATAAATCAAATTGGGATTCCCATGCAATTTTGGGCGTCTATCGTTGACCTCAATCCCGTGGATCACCACTACACTCTTGAACTATTGTTTGTCGCGCTGCAGGGCTTATCGCACGTCAATCAAGTTGCAAAGCATACCCTTGCGTGCCCGCGTCCGGCTGCATTTTCACCGAGCATTCAGCCGATCATCAACCCAAGACGCTTCGGTGCGTTCCCTAGTGGGCATGCGGCCGAAGCATTCTTAGTGGCGCGACTGCTTCAGGTGATTAGTGGGCAAGAGCGAGTCTCAAAGTCCGCCAAAAAAGATGACTACGTTTTGGAAACGCACCTGCAACGGCTCGCTGGTCGGATAGAAGTGGCCCCGGTTGTCTGAACAGCAAACCCCGATTATTAAGTGGAGGTTGGGCGGGTTGAAGCGCGATGTAGCTTTATCCACAGGCTGTGCAC
>JAYVNO010000141.1:0-14422 GCA_043758415.1 Burkholderiales bacterium | reverse complement strand
AGCTGCTCGACGCTCTTTGCGCTGGCCACCCCCCCCATGGCCGCCGCCACAGAGTCCAAGCCTTTGAAGGGTCGCGACATCACACATCTCCACCTGTTAAAATGCGCTTATTATTAAATAATTGATATGGAAATGGAATAAAAAGGTGCTTTAAGAGAAAAGCTGTATCGATTTTTCTCGCTGCGCAAGCCGCTTGCGCCGAACAAATTGGCGAACAAAAAAGCGCAATGGGATTACGCCCTATTTCGCCAATTGCCGCATCCGCGTCAGCCGATCCCCTTCGTTCTCGGCGAACCATGTGTCTTTGCTCAACGCTTCCACCGCTTTTGCAAAGTACGGTTTGGCCTTCTCGGGTTCGTTTTTCACGAGATAAATTTCCGCGATTTCTTCGAATACATAACCATCCGGCTCCGCCGCTTCGGCGGCGTCCGTTTCAATCGCCATTTGCATCGCTAGCGCTTCGTCGTAACGTTTTTGCAGGCGCATCACGTTCGCGATCTGCCACTTCGCCGTGCGGATTTGCGAGGCGCTACGGGTTAGTTGAAACGCGGTCAGGGACGCCTGAAAATGCTTCATCGCCGCATCAAGATTGCCGCGTTCGCGCTCGGTGTGGCCCATGTTGTTGGCGAGCGATCCGCGCCAGCGAATCGCGCGTGGCACGTTGCTCCCCATGGCCAGCGCCATCGCGCGCTCGTTCCAGCGCTGGGCCTCGTCGCCCGCCTCGACGATGCCCATCATGTGCGCCGCATCGATGGCGAGCAACGTGAATTTTTCCTTGTCCCCAATTTGCCATGCTTCGAGAAACAACGGACGCGACCTCAACGCGTCGCTCGATGAATGAAAAGTGCGCCCACGCTCCAGCAGATAGCGAACACGCACTGCGGGCCGCGTCTTCCCGCTCATTCGCCGCTGCACCGAGTCAAGCAACGCATGCGCCTGCGCAAATTCGCGGCGCAGGCTGAAGGTGCGCGCAATCTGCGTTTCCAGCTCCAGCGCATCGTCACCGGACTCGATCTTCAGCGCCTCACGAAAGCGCGCTTCTGACACGGCGGGTTGGTTGTAATCCCACAGCGCATCGATATCCGCCGCCATCGCCGACTCTCCCATCAACGCGAGCGTCGCAACGAACGAGCGCAGGCTACGTGCCCGCTTGCCCGCCATCGCGTCGTTCCAACGTTTCGATGTCGCGCAAGCGCGCGTAAAAATTGCTGCCAAGCCGCGCATAAGGCCGCAGTTCGACATGCTTCAACACATCCACGCGATGTTTAAACCCCCGCTTCTCACCGAGGTAGGCGCGCTCGTCGATATGCACCTTCACCACTTCACCCATCACCCACGTATTACGACCGAGCGCGACGGCCTCACGCAGCACGCATTCGTACGCAATGGGCACGCCCTGCACGCGCGGCGGTTTCACGATAGTGGACGGCACCGGCGTCAAGCCCGCATGCGCAAACTCACTCTCGCCATGCGGCAACGGGTCGCTGGATCGCACCATCGCCTCGGCCAGATTTTCTGGCACGATGTTGATCACGAATTCTTTCGTCTCGCGAATATTCGCCCACGTGTCTTTCAACGCGTAATGCTCGTTCTTGCGATCCTCGCCACGCGGCCCGCAACTGAACCCCAAGATCGGCGGACTCGGCGAACACACGTTGAAAAACGAATACGGCGCGAGGTTGGTGTTGCCCGCAGCATCAATGCTCGACACCCACGCAATAGGGCGCGGAATGATGGCGTCGCGCAATACGAAATACATTTCGTCCGTTGTGAAATCCGAGGGCGAAAGAGAAATCGTACTCATGCCGCCTCTGTTAAAAATTCACACACTGCGCTCACCGTCGGCGCGTCAAAAATCATCGGCGCATGCCCCGTGTCCGCGATGGTGAGCGCAAGCGCATTCGGATGCGTCTCGACCATTTTTGTCAGCGTCGCTGCGCTCAATAAATCCGAATTCACACCGCGCAATACCAGCGTTGGCTGCTTCACCGCAAGCCACAGCGGCCACATGTCGGCGGCGGGCGCGGCGAGACCTGCGCGAAACGCGTCGCCCACTTTCGGGTCCATATTGAACTCCCAGCGGCCATCGGCGCGCTGCCAGCATGACGTGCTCACCATGTGCTGATATTGCTCTTCCGTCAACGGCCCGAAAGTGGTGATCGCCGTGCGCGCCACCGCGTACAGCTCGGGATACGACGCAAAGTTCGGTGCGAGCCCCACGTAACTCGCAATGCGCTTGATCGCTTCAATCTCAAGCACCGGCCCGATGTCGTTGATGACAAATCGCCTCATGGTTGAGCCCGGCGTGACAGCCATCACCATCCCAATCAGGCCGCCCATTGACGTGCCGATCCAGTCATACGACTGGACGCCGAACTCAGTCAACATCGCGTTGATAAATCGCGCGTAGGTTGGAATCGAATACTGGTTCTCGCTCGCCAGCCAGTCGCTCTGACCACGACCCGGAATGTCAGGGCACAGCACGCGAAAGTCCTTGCTCAAGGCATCGGCGACCACATCAAAATCGCGACCATTGCGCGACAAACCATGCACGCAAAGTACGACGCGTGGATTTTTCTCGTCGCCCCATTCATGAACGGCCATGTGCTTGAGGACGCCGTCCATCAGCACGGCCACGGTACTTCTGCAATGTGGTTTCGCGATCACTTCAACTCCCCGTCAGAAAACAGACTTCATCATAATCAGCGTAACACCAAGGGCCGCATACGATACTTATTCGACCCACTTCGTGAATGCTTCGACCGCCACGCGCGGCGTGTGAAACGTGTTCACCAGCGCTGCCTCATCCGCATAACCGAGCGACATGCCGCACACCAGCATTTCGTCGTCACTCGCGCCGATGATTGGCTGGATGATCTTCGCGAAACCGTTCCACGCCGCCTGCGGGCAGGTGTGCAAGCCCTGCCCGCGCGCCGCGACCATGATGTTCTGCAGAAACATGCCGCAGTCAACCAGGCTGCCGCGCCCCATCACGCGATCAATGGTCACGAACAGTCCCACAGGCGCATCGAAGAAGCGAAAGTTGCGCTGATGTTGCCGATGCATCGCGTCCTTATCACCCTTGGTGATGCCGAGCAATCCATACAAACTCCAGCCGTTTTCGCGACGCCGGTCAATGTACGGACTCACCCATTTTTCGGGGTAGTAGTCGTACGTTTCACGATACGCAGCGGCAACCGCTGGATCAGCGCGAATCGCATCATGTGCAGCACAAACCTCAGCAACGATCTGGTCACGCGCAGCGCCCTGCACCACATACACGCGCCACGGCTGGGTGTTGGTGCCGCTGGCCGCGCGCGACGCCACGTTGAAAATATGGTCAATCACATCGCGTGGCACGGGCGTCGGCAAAAATGCGCGCGCCGAAAAGCGACTGGTGATCGCTGCATCCACGCTGCCCGGGTCTTTGACGCGCACGGTCACCTGATTCAGCTGCATAGTTTCTTTGACCACTTCGCTCACGTTTTTCGTCTCAAGTTATAAGATTCACAGGCTAGCAGATTTGCAGAAAATCTGCTATTCTGCGGGCATGAAAGCAACTTTAACTCTCACAGATCGCGGTGTTATTAGCTTGCCCGCAGCACTTCGGCGCGCGGCGGGCTTGCGGCCAAACGATCAGTTGATTGCGGAGGCTACGCCTGAAGGTATTTTGTTGCGTCCGGCGGTGACGCTACCTGTTGAGCATTATTCGTCGTCGCGCGTTAATGAGTTTGACACGGGCGAAAAAGAGTTGGCGGACTTTTTCGTTGCGCGTGAATCAGCCGGTGTGGCTGCGTCAAAGAAAACTCCGCGAACTAGCAAAGCAAAAAAGCGCTAAAACCCTTAGGTGCCGAGGCGATCTTGCGCGTTTTTCTTGATGCAAACGTTTTGTTCTCGGCCGCTCGTTCGGACGGTGCGATTCGCCAGCTTTTACGCGAGCTTCAAGTGCGCAAATACATTCTGGTCGCCGGCCCGTTGGTGATCGTTGAGGCGCGGCGTAATCTCGAAAACAAATCGAATGCCGCCGCACTCACTTGGCTCGATTCGATGTTGTCGTCGATGGAAACGTCAGCCTCGGAGCCTCGTCTCGTTGCGGCAGACGTTGACTGGCTGGTCGAAAAAGATCGTCACGTTTTGCGCGTGGCAATTCAAATGCGCTGTGAAGTCCTCGTAACGGGTGACGTTACGCATTTCGGCGATGGTTATGGGCGGACTTTCGATGGCGTGAAGATTTTGAGCCCGCGCATGACTGCAGAGTTTTTCCTCGCCACGCCATAGCCCAGAACGGCTATTGAAACGCCACTTCCGCAAAACTCCGCAACTTGCGGCTGTGCAAATGATCTGCGCCTGCTTCGCGCATCAATTCGATGGCGCGAATGCCTATCAGCAGATGCTGCTTCACGCGTTCGCGATAGAAATGGTTAGCCATGCCGGGCAGCTTGATTTCCCCATGTAGTGGTTTGTCACTGACACAGAGCAGCGTGCCGTAGGGCACACGGAAGCGAAAGCCGTTGGCTGCAATCGTGGCGCTTTCCATGTCGAGCGCGACGGCACGGCTTTGTGAAAAGCGACGCTCTGGCGTGCGCTGCGGCAACAACTCCCAGTTGCGATTATCTGTGCTCGCCACCGTCCCTGTACGCATGATGCGTTTGAGTTCGTAACCTTTTAGTTTCGTGACATCGGCGACGGCTGTTTCGAGCGCGACCTGAATTTCGGCCAGCGCCGGAATCGGCACCCACAGCGGCAGGTCTTCATCGAGCACATGATCTTCGCGCACGTAGCCGTGCGCGAGTACGTAATCGCCGAGCGCCTGCGTGTTGCGCAGACCGGCGCAGTGGCCGAGCATGAGCCATGCGTGTGGGCGGAGCACTGCGATGTGATCGGTAATGGTTTTTGCGTTCGCCGGACCGACGCCGATGTTGACCATGGTGATGCCGGAACTATCAGCGCGCAGTAAGTGGTACGCGGGCATTTGCGGCAGACGCGGTGGTGCCATGCCTAGTTCATCGCCGGGAAGTGCCGCCAATCCGGCGCGCCGCGTCACGACGTTGCCGGGCTCAATGAAGGCTACATATTCACCATCAGGATCGCTCATGAGTTGGTGGCCCATGCGCACAAACTCGTCAATGTAGAACTGGTAATTGGTGAACAGAACGAAGTTCTGAAACCACTCCGGTGCGGTGCCTGTGTAGTGGCGCAAGCGGTGCAGCGAATAGTCAACCCGTGGCGCGGTGAACAGCGACAGCGGCTGATGCGCGCCGGGGGGCGGCTCATAGGTGCCGTTGGCGATGCCATCGTCCATGGCGGCAAGATCAGGCAGGTCAAACACGTCGCGCATCATCTGGCGGCGCGCGCTAGTCAGATTGCCTTCGATGTGATCATGTTCAGCGAACGAAAAATGCACCGGAATCGGCTGCGCGCTCGTTCCCACTTCAAGCGTAGTGCCGTGATTTTTCAGCAGCAGGCGAAATTGTTCGAGGTAATAAGTGTCGTAGAGATCGGGCCGTGTGAGCGTGGTTTCGTAGATGCCGGGGCTGTGTACGAAACCGTACGAAAGACGCGAATCGGCGCGCGCCACGGTGCGCGTATGCACGCGGACGAACGGATAACAGGCGCGGATGTGGCCGCCGAGGTCATCGCCTGCGACAAATTTTTGCAACGCGTCGCGCAAGTGCGCAATCGAGGTGTCGTAGATGTGTTTGACCTGCGCGAGGGCGGCGGCGGGGTCACTGAAATTCGCCGGAGCGATGAATGTGGACGCGGAGCGGGGGGTATTGGATGTTGTTTTTGTCATCCTATATTGTCTCCTGAGTAGCCCTGCGTAGGGCATAACATTCGTGAATGACAAAAATATCAAATACTGAATCCACCGCGCCGACGGTGGAAAACATGGCGGAAACGCCGCCGGTCTCTCGTACCGGCCCCGGTTTCGCTGAGCTGCCGCTATCGACCGCGATGCTCGCCAATCTGGATCGCCTGAATTACACGGTGATGACGCCGATTCAGGCCGCAAGTCTGCCTGCCGCGCTTGAAGGCCGTGACCTGATCGCCCAGGCAAAAACCGGCAGCGGCAAGACGGCTGCATTCGCCATTCCGTTGTTGGCCAAACTCGACACGTCGCGCTTTGACGTGCAGGCGCTGGTGCTGTGCCCAACGCGCGAATTGGCCGATCAGGTGACGCAGGAGATTCGCCGTCTCGCCCGCGCTGAAGACAACATCAAAATTTTGACGCTGGCCGGTGGCGTGATGATGCGCGGACAGCGCACGAGTCTGGAGCACGGCGCGCACATCGCGGTCGGCACGCCGGGGCGCATCATGGATTTGCTGGATCGCGGCAATCTGAATCTTGAGCACGTCAATACGTTCGTGCTCGACGAGGCGGATCGCATGCTCGACATGGGTTTTTATGACGACATCGCGTACGTCGCCAAACGTGTGCCCACGCAACGACAAACGCTGATGTTTTCAGCGACCTATCCCGAAGGCATCGCCCAACTCGCAGCTCTTTTTCTCAAAAATCCGCAGCGCATTACCGTTGAATCCCAGCACGACAGCGGCAAGATTCGTCAGCGCTTTTACGAGGTGGCGGACAGTGACCGGCTGCACACCGTGTCGCACTTGCTCAATCACTATCGCCCGGTCAGCACGCTGGCGTTTTGCAATACCAAACATCAGTGCAAGGCGCTGGTTGAGCTGTTGCAGGCGCAGGGTTTCAGCGCGCTGGCTTTGCATGGCGAGCTTGAGCAGCGCGACCGCGATCAGGTTTTGGTGCAGTTCGCCAATCGCAGTTGCTCGGTGCTGGTTGCCACCGACGTGGCCGCGCGCGGGCTCGACATCGCGCAGCTTGAAGCCGTGATCAATGTGGATGTGACGCCGGAACCGGAGCTGCACATTCACCGCATCGGTCGCACCGGGCGTGGCGAGCATGAAGGCTGGGCGCTGAGCCTTGCCAGCCCGAAGGAAATGGGCCGCGTTTCGCGCATTGAAGACGAGCAAAACCGCCGCATGGAATGGTTGGACGTGGCTACGCTCACGCTGATCAGCGACGAGCCTCTCACGCCGCCGATGGCAACCATTCAACTGCAGATTGAGCGCAAAGAAAAAATTCGCGCGGGCGACGTTCTGGGCGCGCTCACGGGTGACGGCGGTATTGACGGCAAGGACGTAGGCAAGATCAGCGTCTCGGCATTTTCAACGTATGTCGCGGTGAAACGTGAGGTCGCGAAAACCGCGGTGAAACATCTTGCTGCGACCAAAATCAAGGGCAAGACGGTACGGGTGCGGTTGCTGTAACCGCGTCGCGATTTTTGTAGGAGCGGCAGAGCCGTTCCTACGGGCCGATTTACAGCCCCAGCCAAATCCCCAGCGCCACAAACGCCGCCTGATCATACGTAACAAATCCCTGCTTGAGGCCGATCCGGTCCAACTTGGTTTGACCTTCAGCGCTGGTGCTTAATTCGAGGAAGTAGTTTTTCACAATGTCGATCACCTCTTTGCCGAGCGCGTTGGACACGATCACGTCCTTGATCGGCACGGGCTTTGACATGGCGAGTACGGTGCCACCGCCGCCAATCCAATCCTTGACGATGGCCTCTGACGCGGTCGCTGCAACGTCAACAAAACCGCCGTTGACCATGAACGGAATGGATTCCTGATAGCGCGTGAATTTAAGTTGCGGTGCCGGTTTCTTTGCTGCCGCGGCGGCGTCTCGCAGGGTAGCGCGAATGAGCTGGGCCGTAATCGAATTGGTATCAGGCGAGCCGATCATCTTCGTTCCGTTTGCCAAAAGCTTGCCGAGTTCTTCGGGAGACTTTGGTTGCGCCGTCATCTTTGAAAGAAACGAGGCCTTGTAATCAAGGTGTGCCTTCGATACAGCGACCAGCGTGTAGTTGCCCTGCTTCACGGGTGTAATGGCGATGTGCGTCGGATGAATGAACGCGATGTCATACGTTTTCGCTGCGAGATCTTTCTCAAGCGTTGCGTACTCACCAATCACATCAATGCGGACTTTCGTTTTCAGGAGTCGCGCCAAGTCGTCGGCGATGGCTTTGTAGTTCTGCCTGGACGCCTCACCACCGGTCTTGTAGGTGACGCCTTCGTTCACCGCAAACACCAGCGTGTCGCCCTTCGACTGCGCGTGGGCGGCAAACGCCAAGCCCAGCGTGGCCACCACCGCCAATAGGCATCTTGCGAACATGTAATTACTCCTCAACATAAAATTTGATGCTTCCCATAAAGCCTCGTGCATTCGTCCACGCTCTGGTGCGCATACGATCTCGGGTTACGAAAGCCATTCCAATGCCAACTGGCACAGCGCTCGATGACAACGGGCTAGAAATGCAGGACAAGTCTTATTTGCAAGCCGTATGCCAGCGGCATGGTACAGATGTGCTTAAGCGAGGCGCAACGCTGTGAGCCCCATCACGCCGTCTCCGGTAGCGATTGCCGCCACGACGACCTGGCTGGAGCGCGCCGTCATTGGACTTAATCTTTGCCCTTTTGCGAAAGCGGTTCACGTAAAACGGCAGATTCGTTACGTGGTGAGCGAGGCGACGACGCCCGAAGCGCTGGCCGACGAGCTGGTGCGCGAGCTGGAATTTTTGGCCGAAGCAGATGCCGAAACGGTCGACACGACGCTGCTAATTCATCCCCACGTGCTTCAGGATTTTCTCGATTTCAACGACTTTCTGGAGGTCGCAGATGACATCGTGGAAGCACTGGAGCTCGACGGCATTCTGCAAGTGGCGAGCTTTCACCCGCATTTTCAGTTCGAAAACACCGTGTCGGACGATATCACCAACTACACCAACCGCTCGCCGTATCCGACGCTGCATTTGCTGCGTGAAGACAGCGTGGAACGTGCAGTGGCTGCATTTCCGGACGAACTGGAGATAGCGAGCGCCAACATCGCGACTCTGGAGAAGCTCGGTCGTGACGGTTGGAACGCGCTGGAAGTTCGGTCTGCGGGGTAACAGCTTTTCGTCTTTTCATTGATTGCATTAGGCCTAGTCGGTAATTTTGCCAGAAGTCGATTTTTTGCTATTTAACGGATTATGCCCATACTGAACGAGTGTTTCATAGAAAAGCTGTAGGCCGGAGAAAGCCCAAAATGCTGCCATCCCCGTGAGGGCGGGAATGACAAATCGAGCGGCCGTCGGCGTCGTTCGTGCCAGCCCAAATAAATATTTCAACGCAACTGCATCCAATCGATTGCTTCGTTCGTAACAAAGATAGCGACATTCATTTCGCCTCACGTCAGCACCCCGATCCGCACGAATCAATCTTTTAGGAGAACCTCCATGAAACGCACCTCACTCGCCACCGTGTTCGCCGCCTCGGCAATCGCCTCGATCCTCGCTGCCTGCTCGTCTGCACCTATGGCGCCAATGGCTGCCATGTACGACCAGTCCGCGCTGCCCGATGCGGTGAAAGTCCCAACGGGCAACAAGGTCGCAATGGAGACCGTTGGCGTTGGCCAGATCACCTACGAATGCCGCGACAAAAAAGATGCCGCCGGTCAATACGAATGGGTATTTGTCGGCCCTGACGCAGCATTGAACGACCGCAGCGGCAAGAGAATCGGCAAGTACTTCGGCCCACCCGCAACCTGGGAGTCAATGGACGGCTCGAAACTCACGGCCACCCAAGTCGCCGTCGCCCCCGCTGGTGCTGGCAACATCCCGTCGCAACTGGTCAAGGCCAACCCCGCCATGGGCGCAGGCGCCATGACCGGCGTCACCTACATCCAGCGCGTTGCGACTAAAGGCGGCGTCGCCCCGGCCATGGCTTGCGATGCCGCTAGCAAAGGCAAAAAAGAAGTCGTCAATTACCAGGCGGACTACATTTTTTACAAGAGCGTGTAGGCCGCCGCTCCCAGTTACTTCTGCGTCTCGCGACGCAAACATCGATCACTCGACAAGGAGGTGACACGCCTTGCAATTTGCGTGGCACCGCAGAAAGGCGGGCTCGGTGGTGCTTTGGATCAGCAAACGTCAGTTATCATTTTGCGGCAGTGGTGTGCATACCTATCGCGCCTTGCAACTCGCACCGGCCTTCCCCCGGTGCCGCATGATTGACCGACTAACGCTGACGAACACAAGCCCACCTTGCCTGTCGCCCCGCAAACTTTTGACTATGAAGCCGCACTTGCCGCCTGCGCCAAAGGCGACCGCGACGCGCTTCATCTGATCTACCAATTTGAGAGCCGTCGCCTGCTGGGCGTTGCGCTGCGCATCGTGCGCGAGCGCGCGCTGGCGGAAGACGTGTTACACGACGCTTTCATGAACATCTGGACCAAAGCGGCAAGTTTCGACGCAGTGCGCGGTTCTGGGCGCGGCTGGATTCACAGCATCGTACGCAATCGGGCGCTGAGCGTGGTGCGCACCCAGGGTCGCGAAGTGTCCGCCGATGAAGAAGCAATCGTTGCGCTTGAGTCCGAACAAGTTGCTCACAACGCGCCGATGACCGAATTGTTCGAGCTCAACGCCGACATCGGTCGTCTCGACGAATGCCTGCAAGCGCTCGATGCGCCGAAGCGCAACAGCATTCTCGCTGCCTATCTCGATGGCTGTTCACACAGCGAAATCGCCGCCAGACTCAACGCGCCGCTCGGCAGCGTTAAGGCGTGGATCAAACGCGGCTTGTTGTCGCTGCGTGAGTGCATGGCATGAATACGAACGTGCACGACTCCGACGATATTCAGCATCTCGCGGGCGAGTACGTGCTCGGCACGCTCTCGGCTGCCAGTCGTGCCGGTGTTGAGGCGCGCATGGCGAACGACGCCGCGCTGCGCACGGCTGTCGGGCAGTGGCAAGAAAAACTCGCGCCACTGCATGCGCTGGTTGAGCCGGTTGAGCCGTCGCCGCAATTGTGGTCGCGCATTGAATCTTCTGTCGTTCTGAGGGCAGCCGCCCGTGAAACTGCACTATCTGTAGTTCCGGCCGTCAAAACCTCCGACGTGAGCTGGTGGAACGACCTGCGTCTGTGGCGCGGCTTGACCGCGGCAGGCTTTGCGACCGCCGCGTTCATGGGCATCATGGTTGTCAGCAAAATCGCGCAACCACCCGCGCCGGGCTACATGGTCGTGCTGGTTGGCCCGCAAGACAAATCACCCGGCTGGGTGGTGCAGGCGGGCACCCATTCGCAACAGGCACGCCTAATTCCGCTCGGCAAAATGGAAGTACCGGGCGACAAGTCACTACAGTTTTGGACCAAGGGCGACGATTGGAAAGGCCCGGTCTCGCTCGGCCTCGTCAAGCCCGGCCAGTCGCTGGAAATTTCGCTCGACAAACTACCGCCATTGCAGCCGAATCAACTGTTTGAAATCACACTGGAGCCTTACAACGGCTCGCCATTAAATCGCCCAACCGGCCCGATTTTGTTTATCGGACGCGCAGTCAAGATTAGTTGACGCAGCTATGCGTTGGCGTAACTCTCCAGCGGCGGGCAGGTACACATGATGTTGCGGTCCCCGTAGACATCATCCACACGGCCCACCGGCGGCCAGTATTTATTGGCGCGCAGACTGGCCAGCGGGTAGGCCGCCTGCTCGCGGGTGTAGGCGTGATTCCAGTCTTCGACGAGCAGCGTTTCAACCGTGTGCGGCGCGTTCACCAGCGGATTGTCATCCTTCGGATAAACGCCCATTTCGACGGCGCGAATCTCTTCGCGAATCGCGATCATGGCGTCGATGAATCGATCAATTTCTACCTTCGGCTCAGACTCGGTCGGCTCGATCATCAGCGTGCCCGCCACCGGGAAGCTCACGGTCGGCGCGTGAAACCCATAGTCCATCAAGCGCTTGGCAACGTCCATATTGCTGATGCCACACAGCTCCTTGATCGGACGCACGTCGATAATGCATTCGTGCGCAACAAAGCCGCCGTGCCCGGTGTAGAGCACCGGAAAGTGCGGTGCCAATTTCTTCGCGATGTAGTTTGCGTTGAGGATGGCGACTGCGGTGGCTTCACGCAGACCATCAACGCCCATCATTCGAATGTACGCATACGGAATCGGCAGGATACTCGCCGAACCCTGTGGTGCTGCGCTCACCGGGCCGACCTTGCCGCGACCGGGCAGGAACGGCGCGAGTTGTGATTTGACGCCAATCGGGCCGACACCCGGCCCGCCGCCGCCGTGCGGAATGCAGAACGTTTTGTGCAGATTCATGTGGCTCACATCCGCGCCGATTTCGGCGGGATAAGTGACGCCGACCTGCGCGTTGAGGTTCGCGCCGTCCATGTAAACCTGCCCGCCGTGCGTATGTACGATCTCGCAGATTTCCTTGATCGCTTCTTCAAACACGCCGTGGGTCGACGGATAGGTGATCATCAGCGCAGCGAGATTATCTGAATGTTTTTCTGCGGCTGCTTTCAGATCGGCGACATCAACGTTGCCCTGCTCGTCGCACTTGGTCACCACCACTTCCATGCCGCACATTTGCGCGGATGCTGGATTGGTGCCATGCGCGGAGGATGGAATTAGGCAGATGTTGCGATGCGCCTCGTTGCGGCTCGCGTGATAGCCGCGAATCGCCAGCAGTCCGGCGTATTCGCCCTGCGCGCCGCTATTCGGTTGCAGCGTCACAGCATCAAAGCCTGTGATTTTGCACAGCATGTCTTCAAGATTTTTCGTGAGTTCAGCGTAGCCCGACGCTTGTTCTGCGGGCGCGAACGGATGCATGTTGCCGAACTCGGGCCAGGTGATCGGCACCATTTCGGTGGTGGCGTTGAGCTTCATCGTGCAAGAGCCGAGCGGAATCATGGTGCGGTCCAGCGCGAGATCTTTGTCTGCGAGGCGGCGCAGGTAGCGCAGCATTTCGGTTTCGGAATGATGCGTGTTGAAGACGGGGTGGGTGAGAATTTTTGTGCTGCGCCGGAGAGCCGCCGGTATTGCTCCCTCTCCCTCGGGGAGTAGAGCCTGCCCCGGCGAAGGCCGGGGGTTGGGGTGAGGGAGTTTGGCGGCGTTGCCGTGCGCCGTTTCCCTCACCCCCAGAGCCGAGGGCGACAAGCTTGTCGCAGCCTCTCCCCTAGGGAGAGGGGCACCCACCGCCACTGCGACGGTCCGCAACACCGCGTCAACATCCATTTCCGTGTGCGTTTCATCGAACGTGACACCTACTGAATTCGACTCGGCAAAGTGCCGCACATTCATGCCCGCATTTTTTGCTGTTGCCACAATCTCTGCATGCGTGTCATGCTTAAACGTTACGGTGTCAAAGAACTGCGAAGAAGCAACGGCGAAATTCATTGCCTTCAAACCCGCCGCAAAACGCAGCGCTAATCCATGCGCCCGTTCGGCAATGCGCTTGAGCCCTTCGGGCCCGTGATACACCGCGTACATGCTCGCCATCACGGCGAGCAGTACCTGTGCGGTGCAGATATTGCTGGTCGCTTTTTCGCGGCGAATATGTTGCTCGCGCGTTTGCAGCGTCAGGCGATACGCGGGTTTGCCATGCGCATCCACGCTCACGCCTGCGAGGCGGCCCGGCATGTTGCGCTTGTACGCATCGCGCGTGGCCATGTACGCCGCGTGCGGGCCGCCGTAGCCCATCGGCACGCCGAAGCGCTGCGAGGTGCCGATCACGATGTCCGCGCCCCATTCGCCCGGTGCTTTGAGCAACACGAGCGCTAACGGATCGGCAGCGCAGATGAACAGCGCGCCGTTTGCGTGCGCCGCATCCGCCGATGGCCCCATGTCGTGAATCTGGCCCGTGGTGGATGGATACTGCGCTAATACCGCAAAGTAATCGCCTTCTTCCATTAGCTTCGGCGCGAAGCCCACTTTCACTTCGATTCCGAGCGGCTCTGCGCGCGTCTTCACGCATTCGATGGTTTGCGGATGGCAATCACCGGCAACGATAAACACTTTGGATTGCGATTTCGCCTGACGTTGCGCGAGCGTCATCGCCTCGGCAGCAGCGGTGCCTTCGTCAAGCAATGACGCATTGGAAATATCCATACCGGTCAAATCACAAATCATCGTTTGATAGTTGAGGATCGCCTCTAACCGCCCCTGTGAAATCTCCGGTTGATACGGTGTGTACGCCGTATACCAGGCCGGGTTTTCGAGGATATTGCGCTGAATCACGCCGGGTGTCACCGTGCCGACGTAGCCCTGCCCAATGAAGTTTTTGAACACCTGATTTTTATTCGCAATGCCGCGCAACTCGGCGAGCACTTCGACCTCGCTGAGCGCAGGTGGCAAGGCGAGCGGCTTTTTGCCGACGATATTCGGCGGCACTACTTTGGCCAGCAAATCTTCGAGCGAATTTGCACCCACACAAGTGAGCATGTCCATCTGCTCTTCGCGATTGGGGCCGATGTGACGGTAGAGAAAATCAGACATGGTGCAACCGTTGTTGGGTGTTCAGAAAGTAGGGTGGGCAACTTGTTGCCCACGCGTCGATGAAATTGGATGGCCG
>JAYVNO010000140.1:0-14504 GCA_043758415.1 Burkholderiales bacterium | reverse complement strand
CTCAACAACCGTCCCCGCGCCTCACTGGGATACCTCACCCCCAACGAGGTAGCATCCCTCGAACAATCGCACTGTCCCGCTTCGTGCTGGAAACCGCCTATTAGCATAAGTCGATATCAAGCTAAACGGAGCTGTACGCCGCAATTAAGTGCGAATTTCGCTACAAAGCTGTACGCTATCGCCCAGCCAGCAGCGTCTTTTCAAGTACCTCGCGCACGTTGGCTGACAGCGCTTTTTCTGCAACCCGCGCTTCAAGTTGCGCCTTCTGCAATCCGCGCTGCGGTTCGCTGCAACGGTGCCAGCGTGAAAACGCGTCGCAGAAGCGCGCGGCGAGCGATGGATTTTGGGCGTCGTAACGCGCGATTTGCTCCGCGATGAACGCGTATCCCGCACCGTCTGCCGCATGGAATCCGCGCCAGTTAAGATCTCCAAACGCGTGCACCACGGAGCGCACCCGATTCGGGTTTTTGCCGTCGAATTTGGGGTGCGCAAGCAACGCCCGCACTCGTCGCAATGCCTCTGCGGGGTTGCCGCGACGGGCGCAGGATTCAAGTTGGAACCAGCGGTTTAACATCGACAAATCGTTCTGCCAGGCATCATGAAACGATTGATAAATCGTGTCGCGCGCAGCGCTTGGCTGATCTCGAAGGGCGATCATCGCGCCCATCACGTCAGTCAAATTCTCCGAGCTGATCCACGCTTGCAATGCAAGTTGTTGCGCGTCGGTGTCGGCTGCGATATTCGCTAATCCGAGCAGCGTATTGGCCAACGTTCGATGCGCCATCGGAGCGGCGTCCAGCGTGAAACTGACGTCCTTCAGCGCGGTGCGTTCCTCGGCGTATCGCGTCAAAATCAGGGTACGGTTCGTGGTCGCAATCGCGAGCATGACCGCGTCGCGTGCATCGGCAATCGCAGTCGTATCGATCACCGAGTCCCGATCTGCAAGCTCAGCATGATTCGGTAGCGCGAGCATATGCGCGATCAGCGCCGGGTCGGTTGCTTGATCTGCCAGTAAAGCGGCAATCGCCTGATGCAACATCAGCGAAATTTCGCGGCCCACTCGCGCCGCGTCGTACGCGCGGAAGAAGAGGCTGCGCAACGCCTGCCAGCGAACAACGCCGTCGCTGTCCTTGGCGACGAGCATCGCGAGTTCGGCGTCGCTGTAGTCAAAATCGATCTTGACCGGCGACGAAAATCCGCGCAGCAACGACGGCACGGGTTTGGCTGCTACGTCGTCAAACGTGAAGCGTTGCATCGCTTCGCTCACGTTCAACACCTGCGCATGGGTCACCTCGCCGCTGGCGTGAACCAGCGCCATCGACAGCGGAATCACCATCGGCCATTTCACCGGCTGGCCGGGCGTCGGTGGCACGATTTGCTGGATGCTTAATGTGTAGCGCGAGGCTGCAACATCGAATGCGTCGGTGACCTTCAATACCGGCGTGCCAGCCTGCGAATACCAGCGCCTGAACTGCGTCAGATCGCGACCACTGGCGTCCTCCATCGCGGCGACAAAATCGTCGCAGGTGGCCGCTGTCCCGTCGTGTCGCGCAAAGTAAAGGTCGGTGCCTTTGCGATAGGTTTCTGCGCCGAGCAACGTGTAGAGCATGCGAATGACCTCGCTGCCTTTTTCGTACACGGTGACGGTGTAGAAATTGTCAATCGCTTCGTATTCGTCAGGCCGAATCGCATGCGCCATCGGGCCTGCGTCCTGCGCGAACTGGCGCGATTGCATGAACGCGGCTTCCTCAATCCGCACCACGGCGGGCGAGCCGCGAAACGCTGAATATTGCTGCTCGCGAAAGACGGTAAAGCCCTCTTTCAATGACAACTGAAACCAGTCGCGACAGGTGACGCGATTGCCGCTCCAGTTGTGAAAATATTCGTGCGCCACGATGGCGTCAACCACCTGAAAATCGGTGTCAGTCGCGGTGTCTTTGTCGGCCAGCAGGTAGCGCGAGTTGAAAATGTTCAACCCCTTATTTTCCATCGCGCCCATGTTGAAGTCATCGGCCGCGTAGATCATGAAGCGGTCGAGATCGTACTCGCGACCATACGCCTCTTCATCCCAGCGCATCGCGGATTTCAGGCATTCCATGGCCCACGTGCAGCGCGGCAAATTCGCTGTGGTCGAATAGATTTCAAGCAGCACATTGCGACCTGATGCCGTGACGAAATGGTCTTGCAGACGGTCAATTTTTCCGGCAACCAGCGCGAATAAATACGACGGCTTTTTGTGCGGATCGTGCCACACGGCCTCATGAATTCCATCGTCGAGATCGCGTTCGCTGACGAGATTGCCGTTCGATAACAGCACCGGAAAATCCGCCTTGTTGGCGCGAACCGTCACCTGATACACCGACAACACATCCGGTCGATCCGGAAAGTACGTAATGCGGCGAAATCCTTCGGCTTCGCACTGTGTGCAGAACGTGCCGTTGGTGACGTAGAGTCCTTCGAGCGCGAGATTTGCGGTCGGATTGAACGTGGCAATGATCGTCAATTTTGCGCTGTCCGCGCCCAGAGCCGACGCGTTCACGGTGATGCGATCCGTCGCCTTGACGTAATCGCCCGACGCGAGGGCGCGATCGTTCAGCGAAATCGATTCCAGCGTCAGTTCGTCGCCAAACAGCACCAGTGGTTCAGCGGCGGCGGCGGCCAAGTTCTTGCGCAGCGTCAGCGTGGTCGTGACCCGCGTGAGCAGCGGATCAAGGTCAAACTGCAAATCGACCGTGCCTATCAAAAAACCCGGAGCGCGGTAGTTGTCGCGACGGATCACGGCGTTTTCCGGATTTTTCAAGACCTGCTCGCGAACTAAATCGCTATTTGGATGCCGGAACGTACGCCGACGGTTCGGTGCCCGCATTCTGCGTTTTGCCGATGACTGACATCAACTCAACATCGAACAGCAAGGTTGCGTTCGGCGGAATGTCCGCACCTGCGCCGCGTTCGCCGTAGCCTTTGTCCGGTGGAATGATCAGTGTGCGTTGACCGCCGACCTTCATGCCCGACACGCCTTCGTCCCAGCCTTTGATTACACGGCCCGCGCCGACGATAAAGCCAAAAGGCACTTTTCGATCCACCGAAGAGTCGAATTTTTTGCCTTTGTTGTCGATTGCTGTAGCGTCATACAAGAAGCCCGTGTAATGCACAGCGACCGGGTTGCCAGCGTCAGCCAACGCGCCGGTGCCGACTTTGCGGTCGACAATCTTGAGCGCGGTCGGCGCGCCCATCGCTGCGGCTGCGGGAGACGCAGCGGTTTGCGCGTATGCACTGGCACACGCGAGCGCGGCGGCGGTTGCAAAAACAGTCAGAACAGGTTTAATTGTTTTCATAGGTCACAAATATTGAGGTGGGTCGTGCGGCAGGCGAATATAAAACGCGCCAAAAGGGGGGGGGCCAGATCGGCAACATGTCCGGCGGGTCGGCTTCAGGCGCGCGATGCCGCCGTCATTTCGCTTGCCGCGGGTGGAAACGAGCGCTATTCTACGATTTGATAAACGCGTACTCGCATTAGCGATTGCGAAGAACAGACCGGAAATAATGCTTCGTTGGCTCAGCAATCTGACCGATTCCCGCCCATTGGGTTCAGTCCGCGGTGCACGCAAGTTCGCCGCGTTGCTGGATCGCGACATTTTTTCGGCCTGTGATGTCGTATGTGCACAGTTGCGTGCGTTCGCCAGCGAGGCTGAGCAGAAGCAAGCGCTGGCAACTGCGCCGCTCCTCGAGCTTGACCTGAAGGTCGAAGCGATGACGGCGCGATTGGAGCGCGATTACCTCGCCGCCTCGCTGCAGTCGCATTCGCTGCGGGAGCGTTTGTGGGATAGCGGCTACGACTGGGCGATGCGGTTTGCTGATGCTTACCGGCTGCTGATCATGCGCGAGGCGGCAAGTCTTGCGGCGCGCTCGGCGACAGAGTTTGCGCGGGTTGCTGCGCGTTTTTTCTGGTTTCGCACGATGGCGTATCGCTATCGGCTGTATCGACACGAGGAGTGGATTCCCGCCGTCTGGGTCGACACGCATCAGGTGTTTCGCAAAACCTGCGATCTGGGCGTTGATCACGTCGTGGTGCCTGATGTCGGCGGTGACAGCGACTCCCGCAGTGTCGCTTTGACCACCTATCCGGCGCGGGTGTTTGCCACGTTGCTGCTGCTGCGCTTGGGCAACGCTGGCGGATACACGCCGTCGCAAATCCACGCGTTGTACAAGAAAATTGACGAATTCACGCATGACATCCGACTGACGGCGCGGCCTGCGGCTGACGACGGTTTTGCTGTGAATCTGGCGGGGTCGGAGGGCTTGGTGCCGCGTCACGCCGTGCCCCAAGGCGGGCAATTCCTGTACTGCGACACCGGGACGATTCACTCACGAGCGCTATCGTGGCTCGATCAGGTGGAGTCCGAAGACGGTGGTCGCAATGTCACGCTCGGCGGTTCGCTGTCGCAAAACCCGCTGCTGGGGTTGCGCAGTGCCGTGCTCCGCGTCGATCCGGAATTCAAGCCGTTGGCCCGCGCCAGCACAAGGAACAATGATCGCGGTCGGGTCGCTGCCACCTACGGTATCAGCAAGGCCGCCACTGCCATTTCGTTTGATCCGGGCATGCTGGCGGCCAGTCTTGAAGGGGAGAGCTATAACTACGCCGATGCGCTGGAAATCGAAACTCTGGGACTGCTTAAAGATTCGACGATGCAGCGGCTGCGGCGCGATTTGCCGCCGGAGGCCACACGCCTTAATTTGCAGTTCTGGCACCTGCGCGACAGGAGTGACACCGGCTATCGCTGTGTCATGCCGAACACCTCGGCCCAGCGGGTGCGGCTGCGCGACATTGCGGTGGTGACGGAAGAATCACCCGCCGCTGGCTGGCAGGTTGCGACCATTGCGCGTTTGCTGAAACTGCCTGCCGGACACATCGAGCTGGGCTTGCAGGTGCTCTCGCGCGACATTGACATGATTGAGCTGCGCACCCTGCGCTCGCGACACGGACTCTACCGCGATAACGCCGACACGACGGTGGCGAGCGCGGTGTTCCGGGCGATTCGGCTGAGGAGCGCTGTTTTTGGTCGTCCGATCATGGGCGCTTCGTGGATCATGAACACCGCTGATTATCAGGCCAGAGTCGTCTACGAAGTACAAGGCTCATCGCGCCGCTACGACGCCAGCGAAATCGTCAGCGAAGGCTCGGATTGGGTGTGGGTCAAGCCGAACGAGTTGAGTTAGCGTTTTTCGCTAACAACTTTAAGATTTTCATAAGCGAAAGCCCCGTTTAACCGGGGCTATCTTTGTTTTATGACTAAAAGTCGATATTAGCGTTTTTAAGCGACTAGGCCGCGTGCCAACCCCAGTCTAGCGAAAAGCTGATACCTGTTTTGTCACATGGGCTGGGTTTCAACCCAGCCTCCAAACCGACCGCAGCTTACGCGACCCCATTCGCCTTGAACCACGCCGTCAACTTCGCCCAGCCCTCATCCGCCTGCGCTTTGCGGTAGGTCGGACGATAGTCGGCGTGGAATCCGTGCGGCGTATCGGGAAACAGGATGATTTCGCTTTTCTTCCCCGCCGCCTTGAGTGCGGCGCGCATTTCTTCAACGGTCGCCACCGGAATGCCACCGTCCGCGCCACCGTACAGACCGAGCACCGGCGCGTTGACAAGCGCTGCCACATCCACCGGGTTTTTCGGTTTGAGCGGGCTGGTCACGCCGGTCAGCGGGCCGTACCAGGCAACGCCCGCCTTGACCGCCTGATTGTGTGCCGCGTATAGCCACACAATGCGTCCGCCCCAACAAAAGCCGGTGACGGCGAGCTTGTCGGCGTTGGCCTTGCCCGACGCTTTGGCAAACGCGACGCAGGCGTCGAGATCAGCCATCACTTGCGCATCGGGTACTTTGCTGACCACTTCGGAGACGATTTTGGGGATCTCGGTGAGCTTTGATACGTCGCCCTGCCGCGCATACAACTCGCCGGAAATCGCGAAGTAGCCGAGCTTGGCGAAGCGGCGGCACACATCCTTGATGTGCTCGTGCACGCCAAAAATCTCTTGCACGACGAGCACCACCGGGAAGTTGGCACCGGTCGCAGGCATCGCGCGATACGCCACCATGTCGCCGTCTTTGGTCGGTACTTTGACCTCGCCTACGACGAGGCCGTCGGCGGGCGTGGTGATGGTTTGTGCTGACACGGGCAACACCGACGCGGCGAAACCGGCACCAAGCGAAGTGACGATAAAGCCGCGACGGCTTAAATTATTCTCCGGCACCAGCGCGTTGATTTCGCTTTGCGCGTTGGCGTGAGGGGATGACGACTCGGAAGCTTGCAACATGGGTACTCCTGATTGTGCAATTGAACAACGATACGTTTGCTGGCATTTTGACTGAAGTAATCCGCGTTTGTTCGCCACGCTGTTCGTTTCATAGCGCACGCCGTTGCACGGGCGCGTTGGTTGTCAGGGCTTGTGTGCTTCAGTGATGCGCGGATGGCCGGCCAGATCAAGGCGCATGGCCACATCATTGAATCCTGCCGCGCGCAGCAGCGCAGGCACGGTTTCGCCCTGATCATAGCCATGCTCAACGATCAGCATGCCACCTGATTTCAGGTGAAGCTGCGCGCCAAGCGCCAGCTGCCGATAACTCTCCAGTCCGTCCACCGCATCCGCCAGCGCGATGGCGGGCTCAAAGCGCAGATCGCCTTGCGTCAGATGCGCATCACCCGGCGCGATGTACGGCGGGTTGCTCAGAATGAGGTCAAACTGCGCGTTCGGCGGAAGTGCGGCGAACCAGTTGGACTGAATGAACGTGACGTTTGCTTGCAGTCGCTGTGCGTTAGTTAGTGCAAGCGCTAGCGCGTCGGTTGAGATGTCTAGCGCGGTCACGACTGCGCTCGGGCGTTCAAGTGCGATGGTGATGGCGATACAGCCGGTGCCGGTGCCGACGTCAAGGACGCGCAGCGACGCGTTCGACGAGCTATGCAGCAGCGCGCGCTCAATCAACAATTCAGTCTCCGGGCGCGGAATCAGCGCGGCGGGCGAGCAGCGAAACGTGCGCCCGTAAAAATCGCGCTCTCCCAAAAGGTAAGCGATGGGTTCGCCTGCTGCGCGGCGGGCTGCTAGCGTGTTGATTTGCTCAAGCTCGTCAGGCGTGAATGCGTAGTCATCATGCGCAACGAGCCACGCGTGATCGCGATGCAACACGTGCGCAAGAAACAAGCGCGCTTCATTGCGAGGCAAGTTTGTCGCGGCCAGCGCGCGCATCAAATCACGAATGTTCATGCGGCGTGCCGCGAACGCGTGGGCAACAAGTTGCCCACCCTACGAATTGCAATGTGCATCGGCAAATGTTCGCGCTGCAACTGTTCTGCTCCCTCTCCCGCGCGAGGGAACGGGTTGGGGTGAGCGTGGCTGCGATAGTAAAAAGTCATTACGGCTTTGCCACGAAAGCCAATCCGCATTGGGGCAGGAGCGATAAAACGCATAAAGTCGACTTACCGATGAATGAGCCTTTAGCCCCAATGAAACCGCCATTTCAGACAAAAGTTGCATGTCCGAAAACGCCGATCAAGGCATCGCCCCATCTTCAATCATCTGCTCAACCACGCCCCGTGCCGCATGCGCAAAATCATCGCCGCCGCTGGCGTAAATCACCGAGCGTGACGCGTTGATCACCAGGCCGGTGCCCAAGCTATCCCGACCCACGGCAACCGTCGCCCGCATATCGCCACCCTGCGCGCCAACGCCCGGCACCAAGAGCGGCATATCGCCCACCACACGACGCACATCCGCAATCACCTGCGGCACCGTCGCGCCGACCACGAGGCTGATGTTGTTGTTGCCATTCCACTGGTTCGCCGCGAGCTTCGCCACGCGCAAATACAGCGGCTCGCCGTCAATCATCTGCTCCTGCAAATCAGCGCCACCGGGGTTCGACGTGCGGCACAAAAGGATCACGCCCTTGTCAGCATATTTCGTAAACGGCGCAATCGAATCGCCGCCTAAATACGGATTCACCGTCACCGCGTCGGCGCGATAACGCTCGAACGCTTCCACCGCGTAGAACTCTGCCGTGCTGCCTACGTCGCCGCGCTTGGCGTCAAGGATTACTGGCACCTGCGGATAGCGATCATGGATGTAATCAATCGTCGCCGCGAGCTGGTCTTCGGCGGCAATCGCAGCGTAATGTGCGAACTGCGGCTTGTACGCGCAGACGATATCGTGCGTCGCATCAATGATCGCTTTGTTAAACGCAAAAATCGCGTCCGGGCGGTTGAATAAACGCTCCGGCAAACGCTTTTTCTCCGGGTCAAGCCCGACGCAAACCAGCGAGCGCGATTTGGCCCAAGCGGCATTTAATTTTTCGTGAAACGTCATTCGTTTTCTCCATTCACTCGTAGGGTGGGCAGCCCCTGCCCACCAACCGTCATGCGAACCACCGATGGTGGGCACGGGGTGCCCACCCTACCGTTCTACCGTTGCACCGAGCTAGGCAACCGCCCCCTCCATGGTCGCCATCAACTCCGCCTGATGCTCGGAAATCAGCGCATCCACCATCTCGCCAATGTCACCGTCCATGATGAAGTCGAGCTTGTACAACGTGAGGTTGATGCGGTGATCGGTCATGCGACCCTGCGGATAATTGTAGGTACGAATCCGCTCGCTGCGGTCACCCGAACCGACCAGCGATTTGCGCAGCCCGGCCTCCTTCGCGTGCGCCGCCGCGCGTTCGCGCTCAAGCAAGCGCGACGCCAGCACTTCCATCGCGCGGGCTTTGTTTTGATGCTGTGACCGACCGTCCTGACACTCCACCACCACGCCAGTCGGGATGTGAACGATGCGCACCGCCGAATCCGTTTTGTTGATGTGCTGACCACCCGCGCCGCTGGCGCGGAAGGTGTCGATGCGCAGGTCTGACGGATTGATGGTGATGTCTTTCACCGGATCGGCCTCAGGCAGGATTGCCACTGTGCAGGCGCTGGTGTGAATGCGTCCCTGCGCCTCGGTCACCGGCACGCGCTGCACGCGATGCGTGCCCGATTCAAACTTCATTTTTGAATATGCGCCCTGCCCAACGATGCGCGCGATCACCTCGCGATAGCCACCCAGTTCGCTCTCGCTAGACGAGACAACCTCCACCTGCCAGCGCTGCCGCTCAGCAAACCGCGTGTACATGCGCAGCAAATCACCCGAGAACAACGCGGACTCATCACCGCCTGTACCGGCACGAATTTCAAGAAAAATATTGCGATCATCAGCCGGATCTTTCGGCAACAACGCAAGCGTTAGTTCTTTCTCGATACGCTCCAGATCGGTCTTTGCACCTGCGATTTCTTCAGCGGCAAACTCTTTCATTTCGGGGTCGCCCAGCATCGCCTGCGCCTCGACGATATCGTTCTCACGCCCCTGAAACTGCGCAAACAATTGCGAGATCGGATCAACATCGCTGCGCTCGCGCGACAGCGCACGAAAGCGGTTCATGTCGTTGGTCACCAAAGGATCAGACAACAAGCTCTCCACCTCGACCAGACGGCGCGAGAGTTGTTCAAGCTTGATGCGGAAAGTGTCTTTCATGGTGCCCTAAAAACGGAAAAAGCCACGCTATTGACTGCTTCACACCCCAATCGGAATGAACAAAGCAGAACGGCGTGGCTAAAGATGCATTATTCTGATTTTAGTCGCTCACCGACTATGCGATGACTTCACGCTTTGCACTTAGGTGCCAGCAAGCGCTGAGCTCAGCGCTCGCCGCACCCGCAGCATGAGCGCCTTGACGCCCTGCTAGCTCCAGTAGGAGTTAGCGCAGTTTAAAGCTGTTATATATTCTATTAAATACAATACTAATAATGTCGCATATTAATTGTAAAATATTGATTTATATGTATATATAAAGTACATTTTTTAATACAAATGGAATTACCGCTTACCACCCTGCTCGCACGCGAAGGTCCACTTTCGGCGCCCGACGTGGCGCGGCTGCTCCGCGTTGACCCTATCACCGTCAAGCGCCATGCTGCTGCTGCGGGCGCGGGCATCCTCATCGTGGGACGCGGAAAAAACACGCGATATGCGCTCCCGCAGCCTTCGATCACGGGCGCCGCGCAGTGGCCATTGTTTTGGGTCGACCCGTCCGGCGTGGTGGCTGAATTCGCCCTCGCGTCTCACCTGCAACCCGACGTGCTGCACATCTACGGCACAGGCATCGGCGGTGGCATCAACGTACGCACTGCGCGCGACATGCCATGGTTGATGACGCCGCTCAAACTGCGTGGCTATCTCGGTCGGGCGTCGCGAAGCCGGCTCGGTGCCGTCGCGGCAACATGGGATACGCAGCCCGAGCGCTGGTCGCTGGCGCAACAGCTGTTCGCCGCGCAGTCAGCCGCGCTCGATCATGCTGGCGCAATACTGGTCGGTGAAGCAGCGGTGAACGCATGGCAGTGGTCGCAGAATACTCCCCCTCATTCCGATCACGCGGCAACACTCGCTGGGGTGTACGACGGATTGGCGGAGGCGGCGATCAAGGGGCGGATTGCAGGCTCCAGCGCCGATGGTGAGCAACCCAAATTCAGCGCTCGCTTGATCGACGCAGGCGGCTCCGTTCGAGAGGTGTTGGTGAAGTTCAGCCCGCTGCGTGGCACGCCGTTTGGCGAGCGGTGGAACGATCTGTTGCACGCTGAGGCCATCGCCTCGGTTGTGTTGCAAGAGCACGGCTTCAGCACCCCGCAATCACGCATCGTGACGAGCAGCACGCGCACCTATTTCGAGTCGACGCGCATTGACCGCGTGAGCGCTTCGCAAGACGCACACGTGGGCCGCAGACACCTGTTGCCGCTGGCGTCTGTGCATGCCGCCTTCGTCACCGGCGCGCCGCAGAGCTGGCCAAACACCATCGCGCGCCTCGCGGCACAAAAACGCATTGCGTTTGATGCGCTAACCACCACCCAAACGCTATACGCCTTTGGGCAACTCATCGGCAACACCGATATGCACTTCGGCAACCTTGGCGTCATCGTCGATTCGCCCGCAGCGATTGCCAAAGGCCGCATGACACTCGCGCCGTGCTATGACATGCTGCCGATGCGCTTCGCCCCCGCCTCCCACGGCGACCTATACCTCACGCCGTTCAGCAATGAGCTAAGCGCGACTCTACCGATAACGGTCACACAAACCGCGCGAGCGCTCGCACAAGATTTTTGGCGTCGCCTTGCACGCGAGGATGCAGCGAGTGAGGTTTGGCGTAGGTTTGCGGCGGAGCGGGGTCGGCTGTAGCGCTGGCGCTGGCGAGAAAACTGCTGCGTTGCTGCGGCAACGCGTAAAAGCGATTCATGTCGTTGGTCACTAATGGGTCAGACAGCAAAGTCGCAACCCCCACCGGCCGGCGCGAGAGTTGTTCAAGCTTGATGCGAAAAGTGTCTTTCATAAATCGCTATTTCACTATCTTCTTTCCGGCAGTTTTCTTGCCAGAGGTTTTCTTTTTCTCGACGTCAATTAGCCAATTTTCTATTTGTAATGCAGGCACTCGAACAAACTCGCGCTCGTTGTTGGTGACCAGCGTCAAGCCTTCACTTCGGGCATGCGCGGCAATGTGCAGATCGTTCACGCCAATCGGCGTTCCGGCACGTTCCAGCGTCGCCCGAATCGAGCCGTAATGCAGTGATGCTTTGGGGCCGTAGGAAAGCACTTCAATGCGGCTGCAAAAATCTTCCACCACTGCCAGATTCGCCACCAGCCGCTCGCTTTTCTCTGCGCCATGAAGTAGCTCAGACAAGGTGATTGCCGAAATCGCCATGTGCCCAGCTTGCGCATTGAATACTTCAAGTACTTCAATCGGTCGCTTCTTGATCACGTAGATCACCGTACTGGTGTCCAGCAGATAACGTAGCACTCGAATCCCCTAAAGCGAGTCCCGATCCTTTTGCGCCTGATCGGCGCGTTCCATCATAAAGTCGTCGCTGACACGGCCCCCGCCGACAAAGAAACTGTCCCACGCGTGCCCTGCTGGCGCAATGATCCGTTCCAGCCCGCGCCCACGAATCTCCACCCGCTTCACGCCTTCGGGCATGCGGAGTTCCGAAGGGAGGCGAACCGCTTGGGAACGATTGTTGGAGAAGATGGTGCTGGTGGTCATGGCGTCAGTTACTTGCATGTATATGGCACTAGTATATCCCAGCAACCAACACCGGTTTTAGGCCTCAATATCCAGACGTCAGGTCAAGCCTTCACAAACTCCGCCCGGTTCTTGATCCAGCGATCCAGGAAGGCTATTTTGTTGAACGTTGCGTCGTGTTCCAGCTTCGAGGCTGCATCCCTTGCAGCTTCAACCAGCCCAATATCTTCTTCGATGTTGGCGTAGCGCAACGACGGCAAGCCCGATTGCCTGGGGCCTAGCAATTCACCTGGCCCACGAATCCGCAAATCCTCGCGAGCAATCACGAAGCCATCTGTGTTTTCGTAGATGACTTTCAGACGTAGCTTGGCGGTCTCAGAGAGTTTGTCTGCAAACAGCAGAATGCAGGTGGATGCCACCGCGCCGCGCCCTACGCGACCGCGCAGTTGATGCAGTTGCGCGAGGCCGAAACGCTCTGCATGTTCGATCACCATCCAGCTTGCGTTGGGCACGTCAACGCCTACTTCGATGACGGTGGTCGCCACTAAAACCTGTATGCGATTGGCGGCGAAGTCGGCCATGATCGCGGCTTTTTCGTCCGTTTTCATGCGTCCGTGTAGCAGAGCGACTTTGACATTTGGCATGATGTGCACAAGGTCAGCGTACAGAGCGGTGGCGTTTTGCAACTCCACCTCCATCAGCTCGCTTTCCTCGATGAGCGGGCACACCCAATAAGCCTGCGCTCCTTGTTGTACTGCCTCGTAGATGCGACTGGCGATTTCGCCACGTCTTGCTTCGCTGACGAGCTTGGTGGTGATTGGCTGGCGACCTTGCGGCAGTTCGTCGATGACGGATACATCGAGGTCGGCGTAGTAACTCATCGCCAGCGAACGCGGAATCGGAGTGGCGCTCATCATGAGGGTGTGCGGGGCGAGCATTTTGGTTGATCCCCTCTCCCCTTGCGGGAGAGGGCTAGGGTGAGGGGTGTCGTTGAGTGGGAAGCCACCGTGCTTTTGCGCAGCCACCGCCCCCTCACCCCAACCCCGGCACTCACTAGTGCCAGCAGGCACGGGCGCGAGGGGAGAGGGGGTAGAACGTTGCCCGCGCTGCCGCAATTGCAACCGTTGTTCAACGCCAAAGCGGTGCTGCTCATCCACCACGATCAAGCCCAATCGCGCGAATGAAACTTTCTTCTGGAACAGCGCATGCGTACCAATCGCAATGTGCGTCTCGCCGCGTCTGCACGCGGCCTGCGCGGCCTTTTGTTCGCCAGCGGGCAGGCTGCCGGTGAGCCACGTCAAGGTGATGGGCAGATCGGCCAGCCAGTGCTGCAGCTTGTTGAAATGCTGCTCGGCCAGCAGCTCGGTCGGCGCCATGAACGCGACCTGATAACCCGCCTCAATCGCGGTTAGCGCGGCAAGTGCTGCGACCACGGTTTTTCCACTGCCGACGTCACCTTGCAGTAGCCGCGTCATCGGCGTGTTGCGCGCCATGTCGACCAGCACTTCGGTCAATGATCGTTCCTGCGGCGCAGTCAGCTTGAAGGGCAGGCGTTGCCGCAGCAGCCCACCAATCAGGCCAGTCGGCGAGATGGCCGGCGCTCTTTCGCCCGCGCGCAACGCTTTGGCATCGCGCAACGCCATTTGCTGCGCCAGCAATTCATCAAATTTGATGCGTTGCCAGGCCGGATGGGTTCGTGTTTCCAGCGCAATCGGCGATTCACTTTGCGCGGGCTCATGCAACACGCGAACCGCATCGCTCCACGCGGGCAAATTCAATGCTGCGGTGATGGCACATGGCAGCAGTTCCGTTTGCCATTCAGCCACTTTGCGCGCCTTGGTGGCGAGCGTGCGCAACGCTGCCTGCGGAATGCCGCTGGCGCTCGGGTACACCGGTGTCAAGTTGCCCGAGCCGTTCGTTTCCGCATCCGCTTTTTTGAACACGGGATGCACCATCTCCAACCCGTAACGTCCATCGCGAACGTCACCAAATACACGGGCTGTTGCGCCGACCTTGAGCGTCTGTACCATGTTGGGATAGAAGTTGAAGTAGCGCAGCGTCAGGCGTGGCGCGAAATTGTTGTTGCCGTCGTCGCCCATGGCACGCAGCAACACGACAAACTGACGACGCGGTTTGAACTGCGTTTCCGCATGTTCAACTATGCCCTCTACCACCACCGATTCGCCCGCCACCAACTCGTTAATCGGTCGCACCTGCGTCTGATCCTCGTAGCGCATCGGAAAGTGCAGCAGCATGTCACGCAAATGCTGCACGCCCAATTTTGCGAGCTTGGGTCGCAAAGCGGGGGGTAAATACGTCTGTTCTTCTGGCTGAGTTGTCACGCAACAAGTTTATCGGTTGCGTCATTTTTGTAAGCGCTGTACAACTCGTGCCTACGTTTGCTATGAACTGTAGGAG
>JAYVNO010000139.1:0-14593 GCA_043758415.1 Burkholderiales bacterium | reverse complement strand
TTCAAGCGTGAACGTGCGTCTCGCCAGCTTCATCTTATCCACAGCTGAAACCGATGGTTCCGCTAATTTCTTCGTTACTGCTTTCATTCTTTCTCGTCTCTTTAGTACTCAACGGAAAGGTTACAGGTTCATGCATGGCTTTAGCCATTACGCAGACACTTTAGCGTTGCAACCAAAGTCGTGTGGGCAGGCGCGTTACTTTGCGACCAGGTCAAGGCCCCGTCCAAGTCAGCCGCCCCCTCTGGCGTGTGTGCCCAAGGCTCGTTGTCGGGCACCACCGTCGCGGCACGCGCGACGCTTTGCCGCCATCCTGCGCGATCAGTGCTTTGCGTATTCGATGACCTGCAACCCCTCAATCCGCGAAAGCTCTTTCACGTTTCGCGTCAAAAGCGGGACATTGTGCGTGAGCGCTGTTGCGCCGATCCAAAGGTCATTTGGGCCGACGGCTAGCTTCGTTTTTCGCAACGCGGCATAGCAGCGTGCGTAGGTGAGCACGGTCGCGTCCGTAGGCCAGAGCACCGGGTAATCTGCAAGGAAGAGGCTCACTCGTTCTAGCGAGTGTCCGGCAACCACAGCGCCCGCGAGAAATTCGGCTTTCACTATCCAAGCGAGACCGAGCGAGGCGTTTGAGTTGGCGAGCAGCCAGCGCACCTCCAGCCCGTCGCGCGGTTGCCGCCAGAGACCGATCAGAAAATTGGTGTCCAGCGCGAAGTCCATGCGCCGCTTAGCCCGCAGACCACGGGTCGCGCACGTTGGCCCAATCGTTCTGCTCGACCTTGACGGCGCGCATTTTTTTCTCCTGCGCTGCGGTCAATTTCGGCAAGTCAGCGGCTGCCGCGAGCATTTGCGACGCAGTGCCACGCTTGGGCACGACGCGCAAAATCACGCGCGAGAAAGAATCTTTCGGCGATGTTTTAAGTACAGCAATACGCTCGTAGGCATCATCAGTCAAGGTAATCGTTTTCATGATCACACGATAGCACGACTCGTGTACAAAAGTGCAAAGTAACTCCGACTTTTAAATACCTTCGGGCTCAGAGCCCGTCACCGTAACCCTCTACCGCGCGCGGGTCGCAGGACGCGCGCTAAGCCGCCGCGCCTGCCAACACCGCATTAAGCGTCTTGCTGGGCCGCATAACAGCATTCACTTTGGCAACATCCGCCATGTAGTAACCGCCAATGTCGACCGACTTGCCCTGAACCGTTGCGAATTCGGCGACGATGATTTTTTCGTTGTCGCTTAGCGCTTTTGCCAGCGGCGCAAAGCTCGCGGCGAGCGCCTTGTCTTCGGTCTGCGCAGCGAGCGCTTGCGCCCAGTACATCGCCAGGTAGAACTGGCTGCCGCGGTTATCAAGTTGACCGGTTTTTGGCGAAGGATTTTTGTTATTGTCGAGCAGTTTTCCGGTTGCGGTATCGAGCGTTTTGGCGAGGATTTTTGCCTGCTCGTTGCCCGTTTTGATGCCCATGTCTTCCAGGCTCACAGCTAACGCGAGGAACTCGCCTAGCGAATCCCAGCGCAGGTGATTTTCTTCGACCAGTTGCTGCACGTGCTTCGGCGCCGAGCCGCCCGCACCGGTTTCATACATGCCGCCGCCAGCCATCAGCGGCACGATGGACAGCATTTTGGCGCTGGTGCCAAGTTCCATGATGGGGAACAGATCGGTCAGATAATCGCGCAGGATATTGCCGGTGGCCGAGATGGTGTCGAGGCCGCGGATAACACGCTCCAGCGTGTAGCGCATGGCGCGCACTTGCGACAGATGCTGGATGTCTAGCCCCGTTGTGTCGTGATCTTTCAGATAAAGATCGACCTTTTTGATCATCTCTGCCTCATGAGGGCGATACGGGTCGAGCCAGAACACGACTGGCATGCCGGAGTTGCGCGCGCGGTTGACGGCAAGTTTGACCCAATCGCGGATCGCGGCGTCCTTGACCTGACACATGCGCCAGATGTCGCCGGTCTCAACGTTTTGCGACAGCAGCACCTCGTTGGTGGCGAGATCAACGATATTGGCAGTGCCGTCTTCGGCGATTTCAAAAGTCTTGTCGTGCGAACCGTATTCCTCGGCCTGTTGCGCCATCAGACCGACGTTGGGCACCGTACCCATGGTAACCGGGTCGAAGTTGCCATTGGTCTTGCAGAAGTTGATGATCTCCTGATAGATGCGGGCGAAGGTACTCTCCGGCATCACGGCTTTAACGTCTTTGAGACGACCATCCGCGCCCCACATCTTGCCACCCTGACGGATCATGGCAGGCATCGACGCATCAACAATCACGTCGTTCGGCGAATGGAAGTTGGTGATGCCCTTGGCGGAATCGACCATCGCCAACTCGGGGCAGTGCTCATGGCAGGCGTGCAGGTCACGCTTGATTTCGTCCTGCTTTGATTGTGGCAGCGTTTTAATCTTGTCGTACAGATTGGCCATGCCGTTGTTGACGTTGACTCCCAATTCGTCAAACAACGTGCCGTGCTTTTCAAACGCGTCACGATAGAAAATTTTCACGCAATGGCCGAACACAATCGGGTGCGACACCTTCATCATCGTGGCCTTCACGTGCAGCGAGAACATCACGCCTGTCTTGTGCGCATCCTCGATTTCTTTCTCGTAAAAATCGAGCAACGCTTTTTTGCTCATGAACATGCTGTCAATAATTTCGCCAGCGAGCAGGGAGACTTTTTGCTTCAGCACCACCGTCTTGCCGCTTCGCGTGATCAGCTCCATCTTCACGTCGCGCGCTTTGTCCAGCGTCATCGACTTTTCGCCGTGGTAGAAGTCGCCCTGAAGCATGTGCGAAACGTGGGTGCGTGACGCCTGACTCCAGTCGGCCATCGAATGCGGGTTCTTGCGTGCGTAGCTTTTCACCGCAGCCGGGGCGCGACGATCCGAGTTGCCTTCACGCAACACCGGGTTGACCGCACTGCCGATGCACTTGCCGTAGCGAGCGCGGATCGCTTTGTCTTCGTCCGTTTTTGGATCTTCCGGATAATCCGGGATTTTGTACCCCTTGCCTTGCAGTTCGCGAATGCAGGCAACCAACTGCCCTTGCGACGCGCTGATGTTGGGGAGCTTGATGATGTTGGTGTCTGGCAGCAGCGTTAAACGACCCAGTTCGGCCAGCGTGTCCGGCACACGCTGCGCCTCGGTCAGAAATTCCGGGAAGGCGGCAAGAACGCGCGCTGCGACGGAGATATCGCTGGTGACCACGTGAACGCCTGCGCGGGCCGTGAACGCCTGCACGATGGGCAGGAACGCTGCCGTGGCCAGCGCCGGGGCTTCATCGGTAATGGTGTAAATGATGGTCGGCTGGGTGCTCATCAATAGTTTCCTGTAATGATGTTGGGGCGTGATGGTCGGCCAGACACTTGGATAAAGCGTAGCGACCAGATCGGTAGTTTGCCTGAAAATACTTGCGGATTGATGGTGCAATACCCATGCCGCTTAGGCGTCAAACAATGCATGCTAGCGGCACAATGCGCCGCCACACCGGGCGTTCGGAAGTGAGCGATGCGAGTGAGTGATGCGACGGGCCACGATGCTGCCGTTTTCGCCGTTACTGCAACACGCGTCCGATGAAAAAATAGAGCACCAAGAATAATCTAATCTTTGCGCCCGCACAAATCCGGTGGCGACGCAAATTTTTGTAATAAAAACATGGCCTTACCACCAAATCTACGTAAAAGTACGTCGTTATTCGAAGGCACTAACACTAATTGCGCTCTTGCGTCGTCGCGCCCAGTCCCTTACGCTTCGCGCCGCACTGCCACGGTGCTGGCAACTTCGCCAAAACTAGAACAAAACATTCACGGAGAACTCCCCATGTATCAATTTACCGCCCACCCGGTTCGATGGCTTGCGCCTTTGTTGCTAGTTGTTTTGGCAGGCTGCGCCTCGACGCCACCACCACCACCGCCCGCTCCGCCGCCAGCGCCGGTAGCCAAACCGTCGGTCGTGTTGCCCATCGCCCAGCTTGATCGCGGGGTGCAGATCGTTCTGCCTGATTCCGTGTTGTTCGAAAGCGGAAAAGCGGTGCTGAACGAAGCGGCCAGCGCACCGTACCTCGACCGCATTGCCATGCTGCTCACCACAAAAACCGAAAAGCTCATCGCCGTCGAAGGCCACACCGACAACGTCGGCTCCAATGCGCTCAACCAAAAGCTGTCCGAGCAGCGTGCTGATGCCGTCGCTGTTGCGCTGATAGCGCGCGGCGTGCCGGTAGCGCGCGTTTCGAAACGTGGCTTCTCGTTCAGTCAAGCCGCAGCACCCAACGACGTTGAAGCCGGTCGTCGCCTGAACCGTCGCACTGAGCTGATCGTGATCGACGAGACCGTCGCAAACATCACCAGGGGCGAGCCCGCCAACTCATTTGAAGACGCAGCCGCACGCGTCAAAGCTGCACTCGAAGCGGGCGCGGGCAAGTCTTGATGAGCACCATCAGCAGCGCAAAGCGCGACACGCTGCGCATGCTCGGCGCGTTGCCGATTATGGCGTCTGGTTTAGCAGTCGCACAAAGCAGCAAAGGCCCGCGCGCCGACGCACCACGTGTTGCGCTGGTGCTCGGCAGCGGCTCAGCGCGGGGCTTCGCGCACATCGGCGTGATCAAGGCGCTGGAAGCCGCCCGGATCAAGCCCGATCTCATCGTTGGCACCAGCGCGGGCGCGTTGATCGGCGCGTTCTATGCGGCGGGCTTTTCCGGCGCGCAGATGGAAGATCTGGCACTCAAAGTCAAAGATATCGACATTGTCGATATGAGCACCGGCACCAAGCGCGGCATGATCATCGGCGACACGCTACAAACCTTCGTCAACCGCGCCACGCGCGACCGTCCGATTGAGCTGCTCGGCATCCCGTTCATCGCGGTCGCGACGCGGCTTCGGACCGGCGAAATCGCGACTTTCCGCAGCGGCGATTTGGGGCTTGCTGTGCGTGCCTCATGCAGCGTTCCGGGTGTGTTCATTCCGCCAAAAATCAACGACGTTGATTTTGTCGACGGCGGACTCGTGAGCCCGGTGCCGGTGCGCATTGCGCGCGACGCGGGTGCTGATTTCGTGATCGCGGTGGACGTGAGCAGCGGGCCGTTAAACGCGACGCCGGTGGGCATTTACGAGCAGGTGATGCACAGCTTTGAAATCATGGGCCGCTCGCTGGCGAAGCTGGAGGCGGATCAAGCCGACGTGGTGATTCGTCCGGATCTGGTTCGCCTTGCCAGCACTGATTTCAGTTCGCGCGCTGCATTTATCCAAATCGGGCAATCAGCAGGAACGCGTTTTGTGCCCGTGGTGCAGGAGAAGTTGGCGCTGTGGCGCGCGGGGAAAAAGCGGGCGTAACGACCCTGTAGGAGCGGCTTGCCGCGACCAGTGCCCGCCCAATGCAGGTCGCGGCAAGCCGCTCCTACAAGTACAGTTGCAAGTAGCGCAATCGTGTCCAGCGGAATAAACTGTCGCTCATGACTTCATTCGCCGATCTCCTCCAAAAAAATCGCGCGGGTGCCGATGCACAAAATACTCGGGCAGCCAGCCCAGCAGTTACGTCCCCGGCAGTAGCTCCGCCAACTTTTCGGGACGGTAGTGGCTGTCTGGCACGTCCATGGCAGCGCCTCACGTGGCTGCGGCGGCAGCTTACCTCGCCCACAAATTTGCGCTCACATCGCCCGCAGCCATCGAGCAAGCCATCAGGTACAACTGGAAAAGCTACGGTACTTTTGATCCTACGCCATCTCAAGGCAACGCCATTAAAGTGGTCTACCTACCTGATTAATCGGCGCGTGTGATTTCCGCCGCGTCAATCCGCGATTAACGAATGATTTGTCGCAAGCCAGTCTTCACGGCATGGTCGTTGAGGTGGAAATCCTGATCCTGCCCCTCGCAACGCGAACACCTGCTCGCGTCGTCGCAGTTTGGTCGCGTTGCCTCAGGCTGGCAAGGCTCAACTGGTAGGCATCGTTATCTCAACGTTCCGACGCCGTTCGCTCATCACTTCTGTCCAAAAAATTATGGAGTTGGTCATGTCCAAACACTTCACATCAGCAGCTCGTCGCATCAATGCTTGCCTTGCGGCACTACCGCTCGCACTCGTCGCGATTTCCAGCTCGCACGCGCAGCCTGCCGAGCCGCCGCAGGGGGGGCTCAGAGCGTACTTCCCCGCTTACGGCGTGCCGGGTCGGCTGCCGCCGTACAGTTCGTTGCCACCATCAGGCTTTCCGCCTGAGGTGCACGTAATTGGCGGCGGGATCGATCCGCCGCCAATTACTACCGGTGCAGGCACCTTTTTTAGCGTGGATCGGTTCGTGAAGTACCTGACGGAAATGCAGTTCGGAGTCAGTCGGAAGTTTGAGCTCATCGAATATCTTGCAGGAACCTGCTTCCAGTTTCAGTCACGTCGAAGCATCCCTCAGCGCTCCAATGAGCTTGCCTCCGGCCAAACCGGCTACAACTCAAACAAGAACGATATTGAATGTAGAGGAGACAGTTTTCTGGGGGAGCAACCGCTCTGGAAATTCACTGATGTCCACACCACCGTCGCCCCCACTCGCCGCAAGGCGATCAACGGCTCGGAATATGAGGCGGCTGCGCTGGTGATTGAGCGCGACGGCGCGCCGTGGATGACGTATTTTGCGGGCTATCGTTTGGGCATCGTGGCCTCAGCGTCCAACTGGAACGATGTCAACCACAACCGCTCGGTGGCGCTTTCGACGTGGCCGAGCTACCCGAACTCGCGTGACAATTTCGAGCTGGCGAAGCTGCCGCCGCCCTTCGTGGAAGGTGAACTCGTTGAGTACGAATATCGCGTCGGCCTGCTCAGCGATCAGTTCGGCGTATTCGCCTACGCCGTCAATCTTGAAGAGCAAACGGCGATGGACAAACTCGCCACATGGGAGCGCACCGGGGAACGCATTAAAACCGGCGGTTATCTGCCGGTGTGCCGCTTCGATACAACCACAACCGGCGGCGTGGCGGGGCGATTTTTTAGCGCCAGTGACCGGGACTGCGCAGCCCTTTTGTCCGCGCCCGGTTTAGCGGCAAAAGGTGTGGCGTTTCGTGCGAGCCTGCCCATCGCAAGCACCGGCAGCTGCCCGGCGGCTACCGTGGCGATCACCCGGCTCTACAACAATGGCATTGCGCGCGGCGCGCCGCCCAACCATCGCTACGTCAGCCGCGGTGATGCCTCCGAACCGATTGCGACATGGATGACCGGATTTGGTTGGGTCAACGAGGGCGTGGCGTTTTGTGTGCCTGACTGAGGGCGCTACTGTACAGCTGCGATAAACGAGCGCAATCCCGCAGAGCGGAATAAACTTCTGCCCATGACTTCTTTCGCCGATCTCCTCCAAAAAAACCGTGCGGGTGCCGATGCGTTTATTGCGCGTTTGCCGAAGGCGGAATTGCATCTGCACATCGAAGGAACGCTTGAGCCAGAGATGATGATTGCCAAGGCATTTAAGCATGGCATCAAGCTTCCGCATGCGAACGTGGAGGCGCTTCGCGCTGCCTACAACTTCAGCAACTTGCAGGAATTTCTTGACCTGTACTACGCTGGTGCCGACGTGCTGCGCGACAAGGACGACTTTTACGATTTGACGTGGGCGTATTTGCAGCGCGCCAAGGCGGACAACGTCGTCCACACCGAAATTTTCTTTGACCCGCAGACGCACACCGCGCGCGGCATTGACCTCGAAGACGTGGTCATTGGCATCACCGAGGCGCTGCATGACGGCGAAGCAGAGCTTGGCATCACGTGGCGTTTGATCCCGAATTTTTTGCGCCACCTCTCCGAGCAGGATGCCATCGACACACTCGCGGCGCTTGAGCCCTTCATGGAGCATTTTCATGGCTTCGGACTTGATTCGAGCGAGGTGGGCAACCCACCTTCAAAGTTCGCGCGCGTGTTCGCCGAGATTCGATCGCGCGGCCTGCCGGTCGTTGCCCATGCGGGCGAAGAAGGCCCGCCCGAGTACATCATCGAGGCGCTGGACATCCTGCACGTTGCCCGCATCGATCACGGCATTCGCGCCATTGAAGACGAAGCGTTGACCTCGCGCTTGGCGCGCGGGCAGATTCCGCTGACCGTGTGTCCGCTGTCGAACGTGAAGCTTTGCGCGGTGCCATCGCTCGCCGCGCATCCGCTCAAAAAATTGCTCGATGCGGGTTGTCTGGTCACGATCAACTCTGATGATCCGGCGTATTTCGGCGGCTACATCGGCGAGAACTATCGCGCGATTGCCACCGCGCTCGATCTCAGCAACGAAGACCTGAAAATGCTCGCAGCGATGAGCATTCGCGGCAGTTGGCTGCACGAGGTTGCCAAGGCGCGACACCTTGCCGTTATCGATCAGCTTTAGGCTGAAAGCACGCGCGAATTGGGGCTAACGCGTGATTTACCGAAAAGTCGATAATCGCGCTTTATTCGATCTATGTCCATATTTAGTGGGCATTTCAATAAAAAGCTATAGGCTCATTCGGCGCACGCCAGCGTCGCTGCGGCCAACGTGTTGCCACGCGCGTCTTCGGCGATCAGATGCAGTTGGCTCGAATTGCGGCGCAGCGCTTTCGGCAGGCGCACATTGAGGCTGAACGCGCCGCTGCCGTCGACGGGCACTATGCCATGCGCGCGAACCACCGCGTCGTGTCGTAACGTAGCGCCGCGGTTCTCGCCCGCTTTCACCGCTGAGATGAGGCCGTTCTCGGTCACCGCGTAACGCAAGCGAACGTGGGCGGAGTGCACTGCCAGCCTGCCGCTGATGTTCACGCCATCGTCACGCCACTGCGAGTCGCCGTTGAACCTGACCGTCGCCTGCGCCCTGCCGCCCGCACCCATTCCTGCGGCCCCGCCCGTCCATGAGCGATCATCTATTCCGTTGACGAAAATCTGCGGTGTGTAAACGCTTGATGCGCCGCCGGCGACGGCGAGTGTCGATTGCCGCTGCGCAAAGGCGGGTTGCGCAAACGCGTCCTTCCAGCCGATGTAATCCCAATAATCGACGTGATACGCGAGCGCGATGAAATCCGCATCCTTGTTTCGCTCGGCGATCAGTTTTGACAACCAGCGGTCGGCCGGTGGGCAACTATCGCAGCCCTCGGAGGTGTATAGCTCAACGACGACCGGCACCGTTGCGCCGCTGCTGGCCGTGCATTGACCGGCAGCAAACGCAGGGGTCGCGACTTGCGCGCCGACGATGACGAGTGCTGTGGCAGCGCGGAGAAACGAGGTGTTCATCGCCAGACTTTCGGTTCAGGTTGATGGTGCCTTAGTCGTGCGCCGATGATCAAGCCTTACAGAGCAATGACGTGGTCGCTCGGCCATAGGGTGCGCTACGCGCACCAAGCGTTTGCCAACAATTCACCGACCGGCCAAATCGGCGTTTTGGTGCGCGGAGCGCACCCTATGTCCTTTTACGGCAACTGAATTTCTCCACCACCCAACGCCAGCACCCGCCCGCCCACGCGAATTCGTTTGTCCGCCGTCAGAGAGAGCTGCAACACGTTCAACCGATTGATGAATTCGCCTTGCGTGACGATGAACTGCGACGGCGCGGCTTCGCCTGCATCGAGCAGATAGCCGCCAAGGTTCGCGCAGGCTGAGCCGGTGCCGGGGTCTTCGGTCAGGCCACCATCTTTCGGAAAAAAGAAGCGCGCCTGAAAACGGCCCGGCGCGACGCGGGCGACGATCTGCACCGCGTAGCGTCCTTGTTGGGTTCGAGCGCGCTGCGCAAGCAGCCCCGCATTGGGCCTCACACGCGAGAGCGCCTCTACGGACGCCACGGGCACGATCAACTGTTCACTGCCGCAGTCAACAAAGCGCCCCGCGTCAACACCACTGAAATCGCTCACGTCGAGGCCCAGCATTTCTGCGGTATGCGCTTGCGACAGCCCAATTTCACGGCTACGGTGTGTATTCGCCGTGAACGTCCAGGCACCGTTGCCATGCTCGACAGGAATGTCGCCCACATTGAGCGCGAGCGTCGCAGCGTCGCCGGTGCAGCCCGAAAGGCCAAGCGCGCTGGCGACAAACGCGGTGCCAATGGTTGGATGACCCGCAAACGGCATCTCGAATGCAGGCGCAAATATCCGAACTTGCGGATGCTTATTTTCGCGAGGGAGGATGAACGTCGCTTCCGACAGGTTGAACTGCGCCGTGAGCGACCGCATCTCGGCGTCAGTCATGCCGTGCGCGTTCTCGAACACGCACAGCGGGTTGCCGCCGAAGGTGGCGGTTTCGGATTCCACGAAAACGTTGACGAGGCGATAGCGGAAGCTGCGCATGGGGTGATGAAACAAATGTTGGGCGGCCTGAGATAATACGGGCAACGCCTGCCTCTCCATTTCGTCGCCCCTGCGAAGGCAGGGGCCCAGTGACTTTTTTGTCGCACCTACGATGATGGCAGAAGCTCAAAGCCCCTGGATTCCGGCCTTCGCCGGAATGACACAAGAAATAAAGCTCCCCGGATATGCAATACATCTACACCATGAACGCGGTCAGCAAGACCGTTCCGCCCAAGCGCGTCATCATCAAGGACATTTCGCTGTCCTTTTTTCCTGGCGCGAAAATCGGCCTGCTGGGCCTGAACGGCGCGGGCAAATCGACCGTGCTCAAAATCATGGCCGGTGTTGACAAAGACTTCACCGGTGAGGCGCGTCCGCAGGCGGGCATCAAGGTCGGCTATCTGCCGCAGGAGCCGCTGGTTGACGGCGATAAAACCGTGCGCGAAATCGTCGAAGAAGGCCTCGGCGGCGTCAAAGCTGCGCAAACGCGTCTGGACGAGGTCTACGCGGCGTACGGCGACGAAAATGCTGACTTCGACGCACTCGCCAAAGAGCAAGGCGAACTAGAGGCCATCATTTCCGCAGGCGACGGCCACAACACCGATGCCCAGCTCGAAGTCGCCGCCGATGCGTTGCGCCTGCCACCGTGGGACGCCCGTGTCGGCGTGCTCTCCGGCGGTGAAAAACGCCGTGTCGCGCTGTGCCGATTGCTGCTGTCAAAGCCCGACATGTTGCTGCTTGATGAGCCGACCAACCACCTAGACGCAGAGAGCGTGGAATGGCTTGAGCAATTCCTCGCCCGCTATCAAGGCACCGTCGTTGCCGTCACCCATGATCGCTACTTTCTCGACAACGCCGCCGAATGGATTCTTGAGCTTGATCGCGGACAGGGCATTCCGTACAAGGGCAATTACAGCGCGTGGCTTGAGCAAAAAGGCGACCGCCTGAAGAAAGAAGAATCGAGCGAATCGGCGCGTCAACGTGCGCTGAAAAAAGAGCTGGAATGGGTGCGACAAAACCCGAAAGGCCGACAGGTCAAAAGCAAGGCGCGCCTCGCCCGATTCGACGAATTGTCGAGCCACGAATATCAACAACGCAACGAAACCAACGAGATTTTTATCCCGGTTGCGGAGCGTCTCGGCAATCAGGTCATCGAGTTCAAAAACATCAGCAAGAGCTTCGGCGACCGTATCCTGATTGAGGATTTGAGCTTCGCGATTCCGCCCGGTGCCATCGTCGGCATCATCGGTCCGAACGGCGCGGGGAAATCAACGATCTTCAAACTGATTCGCGGTTTGGAAAAGCCCGACAAGGGTGAGGTCGTCATCGGCCATACGGTGCAAATGGCCTTCGTCGACCAGTCGCGCGAAAGCCTCGAAGACAACAAGACCGTGTGGGAAGACGTGTCCGGCGGTGCCGACATCCTTACGGTCGGTCGCTTCGAAATGCAAAGCCGTGCCTACATTGGCCGCTTCAACTTCAAGGGCGCGGATCAACAGAAAAAAGTTGGCAACCTGTCCGGCGGTGAACGCGGACGCTTGCATCTGGCAAAGACGCTACTCAAAGGCGGCAACGTGCTGCTGCTGGACGAACCATCCAACGATCTAGACGTTGAAACGTTGCGCGCGCTCGAAGATGCGCTGCTTGAATTCGCAGGCACGGCGCTGGTCATCTCCCATGATCGCTGGTTCCTCGACAAGATTTGCACCCACATTCTGGCGTGTGAAGGCGACAGCCAATGGCAATTCTTCAACGGCAACTTCCATGAGTACGAAGCCGACAAAGTGAAGCGATTGGGTGAAGAAGGCGCGCGGCCTAAGCGGGTGCGGTTTAAGGGACTTAAGTAGGACACAAGCGATCAAGCAATGCCAACCATCAGCCATTTTTTTGGTATCGTCACTCAACCTTGATTCCTCAGTTGGCGCATTGAAATCGAGCGCGAATCAAGGCATATTGAGGGGTTGATCGAAATGAGGAGGCTCACCTGTCCGCGCCAATTGAATATTGACCACCCGTGCCGATTGAATATTGACCAGGGAACTTGGGTTGCAACTTGAGGTTGCAACTGTGGATAAGCCTACTGTTTCTTGCCTGCTTTCTCGTTGGTTGTGGTTGGTCGTAAGGAATGTTCGCGAGCGCAGCGCGTGGAGGGCGTAGCCCGCAACGCGCTACGCTCGCGCGCCAAGTGTCTAGGCCACCGGCCTAATCGAGGGCGCGTTTGTCGTCTCGCGCTCGGCCTTGCGTCGGCTTTGCTCGCGCGCCCCGATCCGCGACTTCGCCTGTGCGCTGCTCTGACGGAAGCGCTAGCTTTCGTTGCTGGTTTCGACGATATGGCAATGGTGCGTTAGCCGGTCAAGCAGCGCGGTGGTCATCTTCGCATCTGCGAACACACTGCCCCACTCGGCAAACGTCAGATTGGTCGTGATCACTACACTGGTGTGCTCGTAGAGCTTGCTGAGCAGGTGGAACAACAGTGCACCCCCAGCCTGGCTAAACGGCAAATAGCCAAGCTCGTCAAGAATCAGCAGGTCGAGTCGGGCAAAGCTCATGGCGATGCGTCCGGCCACACCTCGCGCCTTCTCAGCCTCCAGTGCGTTGACCAGATCCACCGTCGAGGTGAAGCGCGCACGCTTGCCATGAAAGGTGATGCCATGGATGCCCAGCGCGGTGGCCAGATGGGCTTGCCGGTGCCCGGGCCACCGATGAGCACCACGTTGTGCGCCGCGTCGGTAAATTCGAGCGTGGCCAAGGCTCGACCAGCAGTCGATCCACGCGCGCGCTGGCGAAGTCAAATCCGGTCAGATCGCAGTGCGCGGGAAACCGCGCCTGCGCCATTTGATGCGCAATCGAGCGCACGCCGCGATCAGTGTGTTTAGCCTCCAGCAGTCGGCCAGTACCGGGCGCGTCGTCTGCACGCTCAGGCTCCCGTGGCCTTCGGACTCAAGCATCTCCGCCCACGTGCTGGCCATACCATGCAGGCGCAGCGCTTTGAGATCAGCAATGATGTCACGCATGATTGCCTCCAGCCACCGCCTCGTTGACTGAATCGATACGCAATGGGTCGTATCGAGCGGTATCGACCAGCGCTAGCTCGGAGAGATGAATTGGCGCATGAACTACGTGCGTGATGTCGCCATTCATCGGTGCCGCCGCCAGACGTGAAATGACGTTGATGACGTGCTCGGCACTGAGCATCGCGCCTCCTGTCCCCTCCAGCATTAGATCGACGGCCACTACGACGGCCTCCAGACCTGCCCGTGGTACGACGGCCAGACCTGCGCCATGATGCGGGCGCCGCCGTCGCGACGCAGCAACTGCCGGCTGAGCCGTTTGAGCGCCGCAGGCGCTTTATTGCCATGCCCACACTGCCACGCCCGGATGAAGTCGGTTACCACCGAGTAACCCCCGGTGTAACCCGCCGCCTTGATCTCCGCGAAGATTTGCTTGCCGGTGCGGCGGTCTCGTTTGACCCGGGTACTGTCGGCTACCAGCGCACGCTCGATCTGTTCGATGTACTTTGCCAGCTTTCGTGCCACCGCTCGACGACGGTAGCGCCGCACCTTTACTGCCCCCGCTGTGGCCCCCTTCAGCCAGCGCTTGATCGTATTTCTGGAGAGCCCCGTGCGTCGCGCAATCTCGCTGTATCCGAGCCCATCGCGCAGATGCATCGCCGTATCCGGCCTAATATTTCCATGGTGATCACCTTTTGTCTCCTGCTCAATCTTTAAGCAGGTTTGGTCATACACCCTGGTCAATTTTCGTGCGGCATCAACACACTGGTACAAGGTGGCGCACCGTCACAGCGCAATCAACTATGTGAGCCCCGAACAGCGCCATGCCGGAGAGGATGTGGCCATTCTGGCGGCGCGCGATACGCCCACCAACAAGCAAAACAAGCTAACCCGCAACGTTGGTCAGCTAACACTCGAAACTGGAAACCCATCGGCCCCGTCACGCTCAATCCCGAACGCGATTGGCTCATCAAAGCTCACACCGCCGATATTCCCATTCAACAAAAAACCGCATGATTTACTCGACAACTATCTTGACACGCGCCGGTTCGGTGAAAATGCCAATGCATGGCGTCCGTTTTTAGCGAGCCCCTTCCAATGTGCATGCGCTTCACGGGCGTAGTAATTCCATTTCTAAATCAATAAACCGAGATTTTCCATTAGAGATTTTCAAGGTGAGTAAAGCGGCTTGAATTCGGCGGGTAGGTCGAAGGTTTTTGCATCGTCCCACAAGCCCTGAATCCACGCTCGCTGCTGCATCGCAATGGCCAGATTGAGGATGGGTTTACGAGCTTCGGTGGTGATGAACCCGGGCTTGGCG
>JAYVNO010000138.1:0-4922 GCA_043758415.1 Burkholderiales bacterium | reverse complement strand
CTGATTAAAGCCAAGATCGCGAATCTCGATGTTGGCAGCGAAGTGCGGACCCAGGGCACGGTGGTCTCGGTGACCGACGGTATCTGCCGCGTGCATGGTCTTGCCGACGTTATGCAAGGCGAAATGCTTGAGTTCCCCGGCAACACGTTCGGCCTCGCGCTGAATCTGGAGCGTGACTCGGTCGGTGCCGTGATTTTGGGTACCTACGAACACATCACCGAAGGCGACATCGTGAAATCCACGGGCCGCATTCTGTCGGTGCCGGTTGGTCGCGAGTTGATTGGCCGCGTAGTCAATGCGCTCGGTGAACCGGTCGACGGCAAAGGCCCGGTCAACGCCAAAGAAACCGACGTGATCGAAAAGGTCGCACCAGGCGTGATCGCCCGTAAATCGGTGTCGCAGCCCGTGCAAACCGGCCTCAAGGCGATTGACGCAATGGTGCCTGTAGGTCGCGGTCAACGCGAGCTGATCATTGGTGACCGTCAGACGGGTAAAACCGCTGTCGCCATTGACGCGATCATCAACCAGAAAGGCAAAGACCTGATCTGCGTGTATGTCGCGATCGGTCAAAAAGCATCGACGATTGTTAACGTCGTTCGCAAGCTTGAAGAAGCCGGAGCAATGGCGTACACCATCGTGGTTGCCGCCACGGCGTCTGATTCGCCAGCCATGCAATACCTGTCGGCGTACGCGGGCTGCACGATGGGCGAATACTTCCGTGATCGCGGCGAAGATGCGCTGATTGTTTACGACGATCTGTCGAAGCAGGCCGTTGCCTATCGGCAAATTTCGCTGCTGCTGCGCCGTCCTCCGGGTCGCGAAGCCTTCCCCGGCGACGTGTTCTATCTCCACAGCCGCCTGCTCGAGCGCGCCGCTCGCGTGAATGAAGACTATGTCGAAAAATTCACCAAGGGTGCCGTCAAAGGCAAGACGGGTTCGTTGACTGCATTGCCAGTGATCGAAACGCAAGCCGGTGACGTATCGGCCTTCGTTCCGACCAACGTAATTTCGATTACCGACGGCCAAATCTTTCTTGAGACTGATCTGTTCAACGCCGGAATACGCCCCGCAATCAACGCCGGTATTTCGGTGTCCCGCGTGGGTGGCGCAGCGCAAACCAAGATCATCAAAAAGCTCGGCGGCGGCGTGCGTCTTGCACTCGCGCAGTATCGCGAACTCGCGGCGTTTGCGCAATTCGCATCTGATCTGGATGAGGCAACGCGCAAGCAGCTGGAGCGTGGTCGCCTGGTGACCGAGCTCATGAAGCAAGCGCAGTACGCACCGTTGTCAGTGTCGGAAATGGCGTTCACGCTGTTCGGCGTCAACAACGGCTTCTTTGACGATGTGGATGTCAAGAAAGCACTGGCTGCCGAAAAAGCGCTGCACAAATTCATGCAGGCTAAATACGCTGATTTGACGAAGCGTATTGAGGACACCAAGGATTTGTCGAAAGACGACGAAACGGCCCTGACAGCCGCCATGAAAGACTTTAAGGCGAACGGATCTTATTAAGCTCCCTCTCCCGTGGGGAGAGGGTTGGGGTGAGGGCAGCGCACTGCTCCTAGCCCCCGCCGAAAAGGAAAAATAATGGCTGGCTCAAAAGAGATTAGAACCAAGATCAAGAGCGTGCAAAACACGCGCAAGATCACTAAGGCGATGGAGATGGTCGCCGCATCAAAAATGCGCAAAGCGCAGGAACGCATGCGCGCCGCCCGTCCTTACGCGGACAAGATTCGTAACGTCGCCGCGCACATGGCGTCGGCCAATCCCGAGTACCGTCATCCGTTCCTCGTGAAGCGCGATGCGGTGAAAAACGCGGGCGTGATTGTGGTGACGACCGACAAGGGCTTGTGCGGTGGTTTGAACACCAACGTGCTGCGATTGACTGTTGGCAAGTTCAAGGAACTTGAAGCGGCAGGCGTGAAGATTCAGGTTAGCGCCATTGGCAACAAGGGCTTCGGCTTCATGAATCGCCTTGGTGCCAAGCTCGTGTCGCATGTGATTGGCCTGGGCGACACGCCGCATCTTGAAAAACTCATTGGTGCGGTGAAGATTCAGCTCGACGCTTATGAAAAAGGCGACGTGGATGTGGTGTACCTCGCGTACACCAAGTTCATCAACACGATGAAGCAGGAGTCAGTGGTCGAGCAATTGCTGCCGCTGACCGCCGACAAGTTCACGCAATCCGCTGCCGAAAAGCAGGCGTATGGTTGGGACTACATCTACGAGCCCGATGCGCAAACCGTAGTGGACGAGTTGCTCGTTCGCTACGTTGAGGCGCTGGTGTATCAGGCGGTTGCCGAGAACATGGCGTCCGAGCAATCGGCGCGCATGGTGGCGATGAAATCAGCGTCCGACAACGCCAAGAGCGTCATCGGCGAGCTGCAACTGTCGTACAACAAAGCGCGGCAGGCCGCGATTACCAAAGAACTCTCCGAGATCGTCGGCGGTGCCGCAGCCGTGTAGTTGCTGCGCAACGCTGTCTGATGATTACGAAACCCTATTTGCATTTGAGATAACAGGACAAGACGATGAGCACGAATCAAGGCAGTATCGTTCAGTGCATCGGCGCCGTGGTGGACATCGAGTTCCCGCGCAGCGCGATGCCGCACATTTATGACGCGCTGACGCTCGACAAATCTGCGGAGCACGCAGGTATTGAGTCGGGCCTCACGTTCGAAGTCCAGCAGCAGTTGGGCGACGGCGTGGTGCGCACCATCGCCATGGGCGCGTCCGACGGTTTGCGTCGCGGCATGAAGATCAACAACACAGGCTCCGCGATTTCGGTGCCAGTGGGTGTTGCAACGCTCGGTCGCATCATGGACGTGTTGGGTCGCCCGATTGACGAAGCCGGCCCGATCCCGACGGATGAGCGTCGCTCGATCCATCAAAAAGCGCCACGCATGGAAGACCTCAAGCCAACCACGGAGTTGCTTGAGACTGGCATCAAGGTGATTGATCTCGTCTGTCCTTTCGCCAAGGGCGGCAAGATTGGCCTGTTCGGTGGTGCCGGTGTGGGCAAGACCGTCACCATGTTGGAGCTCATCAACAACATCGCGACGCAACATAGCGGCTTATCCGTCTTTGCGGGCGTGGGCGAGCGTACTCGTGAGGGCAACGACTTCTACCATGAGATGGCTGAGGCAGGCGTCATCAAGCTCGACAACATTGGCGAATCAAAAGTTGCGATGGTGTTCGGTCAGATGAATGAGCCACCGGGCAACCGTCTACGCGTGGCGCTGACCGGCCTTACGATGGCCGAAAAATTCCGTGACGATGGTCGCGACGTGCTGTTCTTCGTTGACAACATTTACCGTTTCACGCTCGCCGGTACTGAAGTGTCCGCCCTGCTCGGCCGTATGCCGTCAGCCGTGGGTTACCAGCCAACGTTGGCCGAAGAGATGGGCCGTCTGCAAGAACGCATCACGTCCACCAAAACCGGTTCGATCACGTCGATTCAGGCCGTGTATGTGCCAGCCGATGACTTGACCGATCCGTCACCTGCGACCACCTTCCAGCATTTGGATGCAACCGTTGTGTTGTCGCGCGACATCGCGTCACTGGGTATTTTCCCGGCTGTGGATCCGCTCGACTCAACGTCGCGCCAGATCGATCCGCTGGTCATTGGCGAGGTGCATTACAACTGCACCCGCGCCGTGCAAGCCACGCTGCAACGCTACAAAGAATTGCGCGACATCATCGCGATTCTCGGTATGGACGAGCTGGCACCGGAAGACAAACTGGCCGTGGCCCGCGCCCGGAAAATCCAGCGCTTCCTGTCGCAGCCGTTCTTTGTTGCTCAAGTGTTTACCGGCGCGCCGGGTAAGTACGTGTCGTTGAAAGACACCATCCACGGCTTCAACATGATCGTGAACGGCGAATGTGATCACCTGCCAGAGCAGGCGTTCTACATGGTCGGCACCATTGAAGAAGCGTTCGAAAAAGCGAAGACACTAAACTAGTCGCAACGCCGTTAGTACAACGGCAGGCAGGAGTAACGACCATGACTGACAAGCTTCCGGAAACCAACCTGTTCGATTTCGGCGGGTCTTTTTTCCCCTCCGATAGCGTGGTTGCGTTCTTTAACAGCGAGGCTGATGCCAACGCGGTCAAGACTGAAGTCAACACACGGCTGCCCGCAGCGCGGTGCGAAGTGTTCAGCCCGAAAAAGGTTCACGAATGGGCCTCCGATGGTTTGGCCAACGCGGGCTTCATCGCTTCGCTTGGCTACGGCATCAAAATCGTCGAGAAGCACGAGGCGCTGTCGAAAGCGGGCAAGTGGTCGATCATTGCGCACGTGCCCGGTGAATCCGGTACTGAAATCGCCATGACCGCCATCCGCAAAAAGGTGTTTTTTCAGGCCAACAAATACAACACGGTCACCGTTGAAGACCTGAGCTAGGCAGATTTATATGTCCACCATTCACGTCGATGTCGTTAGCGCCGAAACGCTCATTTTTTCAGGTGAGGCTAAGTTCGTTGCACTGCCCGGTGAATCGGGCGAGCTCGGTATTCTGCCGAAGCACACGCCACTGATCACCCGCATCAAGCCGGGTGCTGTGCGAATCGAAAAAACCGACGGCACGGAAGAATTCGTGTTCGTGGCAGGCGGCATTCTCGAAGTACAGCCGAACGTCGTGACGGTGCTAGCAGACACCGCCATTCGCGGCAAAGACCTCGACGAGGCCAAAGCCGAAGAAGCGAAGAAACGGGCCGAAGAAGCTTTACGCAACAATGATGCGTCGATTGATTACGCGGTCGCACAGGCCGAACTCATTTCGGCTGTGGCACAGCTGGCCGCGATTCGAAAGCTGCGCGCGAAATAGTTTACGTTTATGTGTAGGAAAAAGGCGACTTCGGTCGCCTTTTTTTGTGGTCGTACGGCGCGCTTGTAGGGGCGGGGTTGCCGGGCCCGGCCACCG
>JAYVNO010000137.1:0-14695 GCA_043758415.1 Burkholderiales bacterium | reverse complement strand
ACCAGTCTGCGAACCCTTGAACTCGACCACTCGCGTATCCGGTACATCGTGCGGTGGCCTTGGATAATTAATGCGCTATTGAATTAGAAATGGAATTACTGGTCAAAGCTATCGCAAGATCCACGCGCCCGCGTCTCGGCCACAGGAAAAACTTCGAGCCAACTCATTTCTAAGGCGCGCGATCAACACCCCGACACGCCGTGGATTCACGAAGAAATGATCGGCCTCGCATCGATCAGAAGCGAGGACTACATGGAATCGTTCCGGCGCGCGGTGTCACTTGCGCCAAACGATGCTGGCACCTATCAGAGCGCCTACAACTTTGCAACCCCGCAATGGGGCGGAAGTCGTGCTCAGCGAAAGGAAATTTACGAGTTGTCGGTGAAACACAATCCTGGCGCTGCTTGGACAACTCATCTTCGCGACAGCTGGGCGAAAGACTTGAATCGCTTTTGGCGATTCGACAATCTCTGAATGTGGGGGCTGCTCGCGCTAGTAGCGAGTGGAGGTTCTCTAGCGATAACACGGAAATTTCGGAGACGTTAACGAATCAATCAAGTGTGTCGAAACACAAGCGGTATCGCAGTCTCGCACTGGAAGAATAGCGCCTGCTTGGGCGAAGTCCGGGGGCGAGGGGAATGAGGGTGATTGAATCGCGATGATTGATTCGTGTGCCAAGTCCGTCACCCCAACCCTCTCCTCCAGGAAGAGGGAGTCCGCCGAACCGGTCGTATTTTGTTGACTCAGTGATAATCGGGCCGGATAAATAGCGACATCACGTTTCGCCAGATCAGCGTCCACGCATGAACAACGCGTCCAGTTCTTTGAGCGTGAGCTGATACCAGGTGGGGCGACCGTGGTTGCACGAGCCTGCGCGCTCGGTGGCTTCCATTTCGCGAAGCAGCGCGTTCATTTCAGTGACGGTCAACGCGCGATTGGCGCGTACGGCGGCGTGACAAGCCATCGTCGAGAGCAATTCGTCGCGACGCGATTCGATCATGGTGCTGACGCCGAGTTCGTCAAGTTCAGCGAGCACGCTGTGCAGGAGGGCTTCGGGCGCGGCGTCCGCGAGTAGTGTAGGAACGCTGCGCAACGTCAGTGCGCGTTGACCGACGACACTCACGTCAAAGCCCAATTGTTGCAGTGCCTCACGATGGGTTTCTGCGGAGCCAACTTCTTTTTCCGTGGCGTTGATCACGCTTGGGATCAGCAAGCGCTGCGTCGCCACCACGTCCGTTACTTGTGATTTCAGGCCTTCGTAAACAATGCGTTCGTGCGCGGCGTGCATGTCGATCAACACCAGCCCCGCCGTGTTCTGCGCAAGAATGTAGATACCGTGCAATAGCGCGAGTGCGAAGCCGAGCGGGAATTCAGTGGCGGGCAATGACTTTGCCGCAGTCTGCGTTGAGGCGTCGCTTTGTGGCGAAAAAAAGTACTGCGCAACACGTTCCGATACGCCCACCACGGTCCGCGCTTGATACGCGGGATACGGGGCAAACGATGACTGCACGGGCATAGACCCAGCAGCAGATGATGCGCCTGCTACGTCAGCTCCACCGTCTTTCACAGCACCCAAGTCCCCGAACAACCTCTGCGCTGCCGACACCGGGGGCTGCGACGCCGCGTTGCCATTCATCGCGCGATCCACTGCGCGGCGCACAAACTGATGCACGGCCTGCGATTCGCGAAAGCGTACTTCGGTTTTTGCCGGATGCACGTTCACGTCCACCGCGCGCGGATCGAGCGTGAGTTTCAACACAAAACTGGGCGACGCGCCGCCGTGCATCTGGTCGCGCAGCGCGCCGCGAATCGCATGCAGCACGACTTTGTCGCGCACCCAGCGACCGTTGACGAACAGGTGCTGCGCGTCACGATTCGGCACCGCGCTATTCGGCTTGAGCACAAAGCCTGCTATCGCAAGCAGCCCCGCATCGGCGTTGATCGCGGTCGCAGCAGTGAGCCATTCCGCACCCAACACCGCCGCAACGCGCGCGGGCCACGCCTGCACAGGCCAGCGATGCACGGCGCGACCGTTGTGCGTGAGCTGCAACGCGATGTCGCTGCGCGCCAATCCGAGCCGACGCACGGCATCCAGACAATGCGCATATTCCGTCGCTTCGGACTTCAAGAAGCGTCGCCGTGCGGGCGTGTTGAAAAACAATTCAGCGACCGTGACTGTTGTGCCCTGTCGCGCGCTTACGGGCTCCGATGGCTCGCTCTGTCCGCCTTCCGCTTTCAGGCGAAATGCACTCGGCGCGCCCTGCGGTCGGCTGGTGATCGACAGTCGCGCCACCGACGCAATCGACGCCAGGGCTTCGCCACGGAAACCAAAGCTGGTGACCGATTCGAGGTCATCAAACGACGCAATCTTCGACGTGGCGTGCCGCGCAATTGCCAGTGGTAATTCCGCAACATCGATTCCGCGTCCGTCATCGGTGACCTGCATAAGCACCGCGCCGCCACCCGCAAGCTCCACGTCGATGGCTCGCGCGCAACCATCCACGGCGTTTTCGAGCAATTCTTTGAGCGCGGCGGCGGGTCGTTCGATGACCTCACCCGCCGCGATTTGGTTGACCAAATGATCGGGCAGGGTGTGGATTTGTCGTGGTTCAGCGACAGGCAGAATAGTCTCAAACACCCCAACTGGTGCGGCCTCTGGCAGAATCGCGGGCGTAAGACCTGCGTCACCGGAAGCGGTGGCTATAAGAGCAATTAAAGGAGCGGGCGCGTTCACGCGTTCGATTGTATGCGGCTGATTTTCACCTCTGCCTTCATCGCTGGCCTGTCGTTGATGCCGACGGCTTTGTGCTGGTCGCAACCGCCCGCAGTCAATGGCACGCACGGCGCAGCGATTGTGCCGCCCGCCGCGATGAAACTCGATGGCGTGCCGCCGATTTCGCAATCGCTCGCACAGGAAATCGCGCCGTACGGCGACTTCGCGCCTACGCGCTTTGTCGGCTGGCATCCCGTTGAAAAGGACATGCTGATCCTGCGTCGCGCGGGCAATACCAATCAGCTGTTTCTGCAAGCCGATCCGATGGGCAAGCCGCTGCAGTTGACCAAGGGCCGTGAGCCGGTGCGCGGCGCGAGTTTTGAGCCAAAGCGTGGCGAATACATTTTGTTCGCGCGCGACATTGGCGGTGACGAAGCCACGCAAATTTATCGCCTCGATCCCAAGACGCAAACCGAGGTGCAGATCACGCCGACCGGCGAGCTGCACAGCATCGGCCCTTGGAACACGGCACAAGACAAAGTGATCATCATGGCGCGGCCATTGGATCGCAGTGCCACCAATGGCAAGCGCGAACAGGCCAGCATGGATGTGTATGCCATTGATCCACTGCAGCCGGAGGCGCGCTTCAAACTCGCGAGTCTGACCGGCGCGGGCTGGCGCGTGGTGCGCTGGTTGGACAAAGAAAATCGGCTGATTGTGAGCGAATATCAGTCGGCAACGGCGAGCAAATTGTGGTCGCTGGATTTAGCCACGGGCAAGCGCTCCAGTCTGGGTGACGGCGAAGCTGACGACAACGATTCGGGCGCGGAACGCTGGCTGTATCGCAAAAAGTTTGACGGCGATTTCGGCAAACTCTCCCGCGTCGATCTTAAAAACGGCGACCGGCAATGGGTCACCAAAGACATTGAATACGACGTTGACAGCTGGTCGGTCGCGCGCGGCGGCAAGCGCATCGCGGTGCTCGCCAACGCCAACGGGAACGCGCAGTTGAAGCTGTTCGACATAGACCTGAAACCGCTGCCTGTGCCGACGCTACCTCCGGGGCTGATCTCATCGGCGAGCTGGCATAAAAACGGTCGCGATCTTGCGCTGGCCATCGAGTCGGCTGAATCGCCCGGTGAGGTGTTTTCGCTGGATGCCGAGACCGGGCTCGTCACCCGCTGGACGCAACATCCGTTGGTCGCCGCCGTCAAGCGACCGTTCGCCGAAGCCGAGCCGATCACCTGGCGCAGCTTCGACGGCATGAATATTTCGGGGTTTTTGCATCGTCCGAATGCCAAGGATTTTCCCGGCAAACGACCCGTCATCATCTCGATTCACGGCGGGCCCGAAGGTCAGGCACGACCAGGTTTTCGCGGACGCAACAACTACTGGATCAATGAGCGCGGTTATGCGCTGATCTACCCGAACGTGCGAGGCTCAGCAGGCTTCGGTAAGCGTTTTCTTGAGGCAGACAACAACAAAAAACGCGAAGACTCAGTGAAGGACATCGGCGCACTGCTCGATTGGATTCACGCGCAGCCTGAGCTTGATCCGACGCGTGTGGCGGTGATGGGCGGCAGCTACGGCGGCTATATGGTGCTGGCTTCTAGCGTGATGTACAGCAACCGTCTTGCCGCCGCATTCAACTCGGTCGGCATCTCGCATTTTGTGAGCTTTCTTGAGAACACCGAGACCTATCGGCGCGACCTGCGTCGCAGCGAATACGGCGACGAGCGCGACCCCGATATGCGCAAATTTCTGGAGAGCATTTCGCCGCTCACCCACGCCGACAAAATCAAATTGCCGCTGATGGTGTCGCACGGCAAAAACGATCCGCGCGTGCCCTACACCGAGGCTGAGCAGATCGTGAAAAAAGTGCGCGCCAATGGTTCGCCAGTCTGGTATCTGCTGGCGGAGGACGAAGGTCATGGCTTCGCGAAAAAGGCGAACGCGGACTTTCAGTTCGCTGCGATGACTACGTTTTACGACAAGTATTTGCTGAAAAAAGCGTACTAAATTTTTCTATAGCTTTTTGCTGTAGAGCCCGTCTGATTTGGGCGTTGGCCGCGTTTTTTGGCAAAGTCGATAATTCATCGTTCTGCGCTCTGGGCCGCATTTGAATGGGTCTTTTCTTCAAAAGCTGACTCGACAAATTTTGTCGCAATGCCAACAACGTCAATCGTAGCGACGGACGATGCTTTTGACGGTTGCCTTCTGGCACCCAAAACGGAGGCGGATGGTCAAGCAATTGCGGGGCACTAGCCTGACCGTGCAACATGGGCTACCGCGGCGTTTCTCTGCTTTTTGACGTAAGCACTTTCAGACGTTACCGTCGTGCCATCTGAGTCATTACAACGACTGCTGCTGACCTCGGGTGCCGACGTCATGCCCGGTAAAATGGTGGGATGAACAAGTTACTCGACGTCACTGAATACATGCATCTGGTCGGTCGCGCGGCGCGCACCGCCTCTCGCCAAATTGCCCGTGCAGGCACCGCCACAAAGAACGAAGCACTGCTCGCCATCGCCGACACGTTGATCAAGCGCGACGCCCACATCCTTGAGGAAAATGCCGCCGACGTTCGCGACGCCAAAAAAGCAGATCTTGCCGCGCCGCTGATTGATCGTTTGTCGCTGACCTCCAGGTCAGTCGCCGCGATGGCAGAGGGCTTGCGGCAGGTCGCACAATTGCCCGATCCGGTTGGTGAGTTGACAAGCATGCGCTCGCGTCCCTCCGGCATTCAGGTCGGAAAAATGCGCGTGCCGCTTGGCGTCATCGGCATCATTTATGAATCGCGCCCCAACGTCACTGCGGACGCAGCAGGCCTGTGTTTGAAAAGCGGCAACGCCGTGATTTTGCGCGGGGGCTCGGAGGCCGCGCGCTCAAATCAGGCGATTGCGGGCTGCATCGCAGTCGGGCTTAAAGCGGCGAAATTGTCTGAATCCATCGTGCAGGTGATCGAGACGACCGATCGCGCGGCCGTCGGGCAAATGATCACGCTGCCCGAATACATCGACGTCATCATTCCGCGCGGCGGAAAAAACCTGATTCAACGCGTCGCCGCTGAGGCCACCGTGCCGGTGATCAAACACCTCGACGGCAACTGTCATGTATATGTCGACGAATATGCCGACATCGAGAAAGCGGTGCGCATCTGTGACAACGCCAAGACCCGACGTTACGGTGTGTGTGGCGCGATGGAATCGCTATTGGTTCACGAAGCCCGCATGCACGATGTGCTGCCCCGCGTCGCCAAAATTTTCGCCGATAAAAATGTTGAGATGCGTGGATGCGAGCGAACGCGCAGCCTGCTCGCCGCCTTTGAGGTGATCGCCGCGACCGAGGAGGACTGGGGGACCGAGTATCTCGCGCCGATCGTCTCGATCAAAATCGTCGCCGACCTGGACGAGGCCATTGCCCACATCGAAGAACACGGTTCGCATCACACTGACGCCATCATTACCGAACACTGGAGCAACGCCCAGCGCTTTTTGCGTGAAGTGGATTCGGCCAGCGTGATGGTCAACGCGAGTACGCAGTTTGCCGATGGCTTTGAATATGGACTGGGCGCGGAGATCGGTATTTCCACCGGCAAGCTGCACGCCAGGGGCCCCGTTGGACTGGAAGGTCTTACAACACAAAAGTACGTGGTACTTGGGGATGGAAGTGTTCGCAACTGATGCCGTATTCGATGAGCTTCGCCGCACTGAATGTGGGACTTGTGACGGTGTTGAGACCGCTTTATAACGGGCGCTATTCTCGATATTGGCGTCAGTAAGGGTTCGCAGTATGGGCCGCCCTTTTTTGCGTGCAGCCCTCGCATCGTGCAGCCGGGCGTTGATTTTCAAACGGGCGCTGCTCTATCACCGGCCACTGTTCTGCTGGCACGCGGCGATTTTTCAGCGTTATTGTTGGTCGCGCTTGTCAACTCGACGACTGCTTGCTTGATCTCTGCTTTCATCGAATCGTATTGCGCAACCACATCGACTTGCCACTACGAGTGCGCAATTACGTTGTCACTCTCAAACTGCGGCATGGGAAAATCCGCGTTATGCATTTTTCGAAGTACCACGCGCTCGGCAATGACTATCTGGTGATTGACCCGGCACATCGTTCGACCGAATTTACGACGGCTGAAATCGTTCGCATCTGTCATCGCAATTTCGGCATTGGGTCGGACGGCATTTTGTGGGGGCCTTTGCCTGCTGAGGATGGTGTGCCCTTTGCGTTGCGTATCTTCAATCCTGATGGCAGCGAGGCGCAAAAGAGTGGCAACGGGCTGCGTATTTTTTGTCGCTACTTGTTTGATCGAGGCCTCGTGCAGCAGGTGCCGTTCCAGGTCCATACTCGTGGCGGCCTGGTTAGAGCGACCGTTCATGCGGGCGGTCGCATCGTCACCATTGAGATGGGGCAGGTGAGTTTTGACTCGCGTCGAATTCCTGTCGCGGGCGAAGCGCGTGAGGTGATTCGCGAAACACTGTCCGTGGGCGGTGAAACGCTAACGTTCACCAGCGCGACGATTGGCAACCCGCATTGCATCGTTGAGCGGCCAGCGACTAGCACTGCGGACGTGCATCGACTCGGCCCGTTAATCGAAGTGAATGCGTTGTTTCCCAAGCGTACCAACGTGCAATTTTTAACAGTGCGCGATCGTGACAATATTGCCATCGAAATCTGGGAGCGTGGCGCGGGCTATACGTTGGCATCCGGTTCCAGCTCCAGTGCAGCGGCGGCCGTGGCGCATCGACTGGGACTAGTCGACAATGCGGTCACGGTGCATATGCCAGGTGGCACCATTGCGATCAAAATTGGCGAAAATTATGCGATCACAATGACCGGCCCGGTCACCAAGGTCGCCGACGGCGTGATCTCCGAAGAAGTGTTTAGTGAATGGAGCATGGTGAATGAGTGAATCTGATGCAGTGACTGGCGGCGATGTCGCAGCGTGGCTCAAGGCAAACCCTGATTTTTTTATGGATCACGCCGATGTTTTTTCGGCAATGCGCATTCCGCATCCACAAGGCGGGCACGCGATCTCGATGGTCGAACGGCAATTGATCAGCCTGCGTGAGCGCAATACGCAACTTGAAAAACAGTTGTCTGAACTGATTGGCTACGGGCAACATAACGATGGCCTCATCGAAAAATTGCATCGCCTGACATTGGCGCTATTGCGCGCACCTGATGCCGATGTCACGCTCGATGTGATCCACGAAAGTATGCGCTCGGACTTCGCGATTCCGTACTCGGCAGTGCGTTGGTGGGGTGGACAACTTGCCGACACAGGGCTTGAGGCTGCAACAGCCTGTTCGGTTGAATTTCGCGATTACATCGGAGGTCTTGATCGTCCGTATGTGGGACCGAACGCTGCGCACGAGTCGCGCGACTGGCTGCATGATGCTGCGATGGAGTCACAGTCCTTCGCCTATGTGCCGCTGGCGGACGGGGCGGTGTCGGGCGTGCTGATGCTGGCCTCTGGGGACGGCGGACGTTTCACGCCAGACATGGCCACCGATGTCCTGACCCGGCTGGCGCATTTGACCAGTGCCGCCCTCGCACGATTTGCCACGCGCAGCTTTGAACCTCGCTTCGCATAGAGCGCTTTGGTAGATTGCGCTGATGGACAACCGCACGGCCCTCACAGCGTTTGGCGAAAGCCTCGCGGCCCGCGGCTCGCCGCAGACGCAGGCGCGCTATCTACGCGCGTGTGAGAGCCTGATTTCAGCGGCGGGTGACACACCGCTCGCGCAAATCAGGCGTCATGATTTGCAACGCGCTTTAGCGCAATTCCATGCGCAAGGATTGTCGCCACGAACGCTCGCGATGACTTTGTCGGCGTGGCGTGCGTGGTTTCGTTATCTGAGCAAGACCGACGCTGCGTTTAGCTCGACAGTGTTTGTCGGCATCAAAGCGCCGAAAGCAGCAAAGCGATTGCCGAATGCACTGACCGAGACGGAAGCCGTGCGGCTGGTCAGCGCGCCTGTTGAACCGGATGTCCAGCAATCGCCATGGATCGTTGCACGCGATCAGGCGATGTTCGAGGTGCTCTACGGCTGCGGCATTCGCATTGGCGAACTGGTGGGCATTGATGTGGCCGATGTTGACCTCACCAACCATGAACTGCGCGTGTTCGGCAAGGGGCGCAAGGAGCGCGTCGTGCCACTAGGCGGGCCAGCTTGCGCGGCCATTGAGTCATGGCTTGCACATCGCGCTGTGGGCGTCAACGTGATTAATGTCAGTGCGGTTTTTCTGGGTGCTCGCTTTGATCGAATCGCGGCACCGGTGGTGCGCAAAGCGCTCAAAGCGCGCGCATTGCAGCAAGGCATTTCGTCAAATGTGTATCCGCATCGCTTACGTCACTCGTTTGCATCGCACGTGTTGCAAAGCTCCGGCGATTTGCGCGCTGTGCAAGAGCTGATGGGCCACGCGAGCATCGCCTCAACGCAGGTCTACACGCACCTAGATTTTCAGCATCTGGCGAAGGTTTACGATCAGGCGCATCCGCGCGCCCGCGTGCGGAAAAAATAGGTCGCCTAAATCTGTGCAGCGCGGCGCGCTTTCATCCGTTTCAAACGCGTGGCTACCGGTCGCAGCCACAGGTAATTGATTAACCAATAGCCGTTCGCCGCAAACCATAATCCCATCACCGGCAGCCCCACCACAATGGGCCATCCGAGGGCTTGTACCCATTCGTAGATCGCGCTCATCCATTCGGCAGTACCGATCGGCGCATCGGCAAACGGGGGCAACGTGTAGGTGCCGGGCAACAGGTATTCGCCAATGTGAAACGCAGCGATGTAGAGCGGAATAATGGTGAGTGGATTGGTATAGAACGTGGTCACCACGCCCGCCACAATATTGCCGCGTAACAACGAACACGCGATGATCGTACCGGCCACTTGCAACGGCCCCGGAATGAGACCGCAGAAGAGACCGACCGCGACGCCCATCGCCAGAGGCCGCCGATTGAACGCGAAGAGATCATGATGATCGAGCCACGGCTTTGCCCACGCGAGCCACGGTCGATCCAACTCGGAAAGCACTCGCGGCTCTAGCGAACGAAACCAGCGCTTGATTCGCATGCGCTACTTTGGCTTTGCGCTGCTAGCGCCGCGCGAGGCGTATAGCGAGGCGAGCATCGAGGTGGCGATGATGCCCGCGGTGACACCAAGCGCTACACCAATGTTGATTTTGTAGACGTCCAAAAGCAACATCTTGCATCCAATGAACACCAGTACCAGCGCCAGACCATAGGCGAGCAGGTGAAACCGGTCGGCAAAATCGGCGAGTAGAAAGTACAACGCGCGCAAACCTAAGATGGCGAATATATTTGCGGTCAGGACGATGAAGGGGTCTTCAGTGATGGCAAAGATTGCCGGAATCGAATCCACCGCAAAGATAACGTCCGTGGTGCCGATGAGAACGAGCACGACAAATACCGGCGTGTAATGCTTCACTCCGTTGATCATGGTGGACAGCTTCTCGCCATCAAGTTGCGTCGTTATTTTCATTCGCTTTTGCAGAAACTTCAGGACGGGATTTTGTGCCACATCGGGCTCTTTGCCTGCTACCAACCACATCTTGATGCCCGTGAAGACCAGAAAGGCGCCAAATATGTACAGCACCCAGTGAAATTTCGCTAGCAACCATGCGCCGACCAGAATGAGTATCGCCCGTAGCACAATCGCGCCAACGATGCCAATGATCAGCGCGCGTTTCTGGGACTCAGCCGGTATGGCGAAGTAGCTGAAAATCATCAAGAACACGAAAATATTGTCTATCGACAGGCTCTTCTCGACGAGGTAGCCGGTGATGAACTGCATCGACACCTCGTTGGCAACGGAACGCCCCTGCGTACCGTTCAAGTACCACCACAACATTGCGACAAAGACGAACGAGAGCGAGAGCCAGACCAGGCTCCAACTCACAGCCTCCCGGGTGGTGACTTTGTGCGCGCCCTGCTTCTCCATGACCAGCAAGTCAACGCCGATTGCGACGAGGACGAAGACGGCAAAGCCGAGCCACATCCACCAAGTTCCGATGGTTTCCATAGTGTTGCCTTAAGTTAATTTACGAGCGGAGCTTGGACTCTAGCGAAAGACGCTGGTTGCGCGCGACGCGTCACAGGTTCGCGCTATCAGTCAGCGCTTCAACTTTCGCGAGCGCCTGGCGACTTTGCCGCTGCCGCCACATGAACGCGCCGAGAATCGAGGCGGTCAAAATCGCGCCACTCAATTTGTCAAACCAAGTGTGTGCGGGTAAGTAAGGCGTGAGCAATTTTTCGTCGAGAATCATTTGTGTCGCGGTCCAGATCAACACGCCCGATCCGATGGTGATGATCGATGGAAAGCGATCCACCCACTTCAAAACCAGCGTCGAGCCCCACACCATGATCGGCACGCTGATTAGCAAGCCCAACACCACCAGCAAGAAGCTGCCGTTTGCCGCGCCGGCTACGCCGAGCACGTTGTCCACGCCCATCAGCGCATCTGCCACGATGATAGTTTTGATAGCGCCCCAGAAATTGTTGCTGCTCGCGCCGTGATTGTCCGCAGCATCATGCGAAGGATTCATGAGTTTGTAGGCAACAGGCAACAACAGCAGGCCGCCCGTGAGCATCAATCCGGGGATTTTCAGCAGCCACACGATGCCCAGCGTGAAAACGATGCGGATAACGATGGCACCCGCTGTGCCCCACAAAATGACGCGCTTTTGCAGGTGCTGCGGCACGTTACGCGCAGCCAGACCGATCACGAGTGCGTTGTCGCCCGCGAGCACGAGGTCGATGACGATGATGGTCAGCAGCGCCATCAAAAACGGGGTTGAGAAAATTTCCATAGCGATATAGTCCAAGGTTGCCGCGCGACACGGTTAGGCACAATGCAACGTTGGTTTTTGACGACTCTCGCTGCATGGAGAGCGTCGAAAAAACCTTCGCTAATGTGCCCGCACGCGAAAAACGCGAGTTGCGGTCAAAAAGCGAAGGTCTTGCCTGACAGGGAGCCGGATTGCCGTTCAATCGCATGTGCGCACTTGCCCACCGAGACCGGAGTGCTGCGCATTATTTTGCGAACCACTCGTATTGACGACATCGGTGTGGGGGCTACTCCCCTTCAATCTTCTGATTATTTCAGTCTGAGCGAAAAACGCAACGTATTTGTTGTGACTACTTTCTCTTGAGAAGACCGTTCTATAAGGGCTAGCGCTTCATTGACGATATTTGCGACTATGTGCATAAATGGTCTCTTAGCCCAAGTTGGGCGACGATCTTCAACAAAAGCCATTAAATACTTTATATCGACACTAATGGTATCAATAATCACCATAGCGGCAGGTTCTTCGCTCCCGAAATCTGGCGCTAGCATCGCGCTCGGTCCCGCTTCAATTTCCAATGCGCTGCGTCGTGTACGCTTTGCATCTGGTCGCGATTCATCATGCGTGCCGGGAACAAATGACGAGCGGATCGATTGCCGACGAGACAGACGAAGGTTGAAATATTTTGGGTTTGCAACAAGACACTGACGAAGCAGCTGACACGGTTGATGTGGGCGACACGCGCGATGCGCTGGCAGTCCGGCGCGACCCGAAAACGCAGGATACGCGGCACTGGAAAGACGACGGCTGGTCGGCACGCATCATCAAAAACGAAGACGACGACGGTTGGGCGGTCGAGATGACGCGGGACGGCGCACGCGAGCCAGCGCTCATCGGCCCGTGGACGATGGGGCGCAACAAAAAGGCCCCGAAACCGCTCGACACTAGCGCCTTTCACACGCTGGTAAAAACCGCGACCGAATTCGTCAGCCGTAGCGAGCAGCAGCGTCACGCGCAGTTGAACAAGGAGGTGCGCGTGAATGCTCGAATCGACGATGTTGCCACCGATGTGCGCGTCTCGCTTGCGATCATTCCTGATGACGACTTTCCGTACGCAACACTCACGGCTACAGGCGCGTCGGGCGATACGCTCGCGCAGGTGAAAGCTTCGGCCAGCTTCAAGCTCAGCGCGAACAGCGCCGTAGCATGGATTGAAGGCGGATTCCGCACGCCGGGTTGATCGCTGCTTGGCCCTAAATCAGTTGAACGAATAAAGCCCTTGAGTCGCGCTGGGCTTTGCATAGAATCAAAGCAAGTACCCCCTCACCTCACTCGCATTTTCGTAACGGCTTGCCCAATGTCCCTCACCGCCGCCACCGCCGCAGACCGCGCGCAAATCCTGTCTGATGCGCTGCCGTACATCCGCCAATTTCACGACAAAACAATAGTCATCAAATACGGCGGCAACGCGATGACCGACCCGCTGTTGAAGAAGAGCTTTGCCTTCGACGTGGTGATGTTGAAGTTGGTTGGCATGAACCCGGTGGTAGTGCACGGCGGTGGCCCGCAGATCAACGAAATGTTGGGGAAAACGGGCAAGAAGGGCACCTTTGTTCAGGGCATGCGCGTCACTGATGACGAGACGCTGTATGTAGTCGAGGCCGTGCTCGGCGAGCTCAATCAGGAGATTGTCGGGCTCATCAATCAGGCGGGCGGTAACGCGGTTGGCCTGAACGGGCAGGACGCCGGTTTTATTCGTGCCAAAAAGATGATGGTGGAGAGCGAAACCGAAAGGGGCAAGATGCTCGACATCGGCTTCGTCGGCGACATCTATCACATTGATCCGACGCTCATCATGCATCTCGACAAAGCGGACTTCATCCCCGTAGTCGCGCCGATTGGCGTGGGCGCGGACGGGCAGGCGTACAACATCAACGCCGATCTCGTTGCCAGCGAACTGGCGCAGACGCTAAAAGCAGAAAAGCTGGTGCTGATGACCAACACGCCGGGCGTGCTCGATAAGAGCGGCAAGCTGCTGACTGGTTTGACGTTTGAAGAGATCAACGCGCTGTTCGAAGACGGCACGATTAGTGGCGGCATGAAGCCGAAGATTCAAGGCGCGCTGGATGCCGTGCAGCACGGCGTTAAGACATCGCACATCATCGACGGTCGCGTCGAGCATGCGCTGCTGCTGGAAATTTTGACGTCTGAGGGCGTGGGCACCATGATCCGCGCGGAGTAACGCGCGGGTGTTGGCTTAGGGTTGCGTTGTGGGGTAAGCAGTGCCGCGCTAATCGGGTTTAGCGTCGACAATCGCTAATGCAAAAAGGGGAGCGATACATGGCCACCAAGCCGGGTGAACGGAAGACGCAAATCCTGCAAACGCTAGCGGGCATGCTCGAACAGCCTCAGGGCGAAAAGATCACGACCGCTGCGCTCGCCGCGAAAGTCGGCGTGTCAGAAGCTGCCTTGTACCGACACTTCGCCAGCAAGGCGCAAATGTTCGAAGCGCTCATCGAGTTCATCGAGGAGTCCGTGTTCACGCTGGTCAGCCAGATCACGCAAAGCGAACGCGATGGCCGCGCGCAGGTTCAGCAAATGGTGTCCATGCTGCTCAACTTCGCAGAGATTAATCCTGGCATGGTGCGCGTGCTGATCGGCGACGCGCTGGTACATGAAGACGCCCGACTACAAACCCGCATCAATCAACTACTCGACCGCATCGAGTCGTCGCTCAAGCAGGCACTGCAACTCGTAGTCGCCGCTCCCGGCACCGGCGCACCGTCCGGCACGCTGGCCAGCGCCCAGGCCAACGCCCTGTGCGCCTTCGTCATCGGACGCTGGGAGCTGTTCGCCAAATCCGGCTTCAAGCGCGCACCGAGCGAGCATTGGCCGGAGCAGATGGCGCTGTTTCGGCTTTAGGGCACCTCTAATAATTCATTTTTGGGGATGCAGTGTTAGGAGCCCGGAGCGCAGCAACCGGAATGTACGCCCTGGTACATGAGGATTGCGAGCACCGCGCGACGACACAATACGCCCCACAAATGAATTATTAGAGGTGCCCTTTAGATGGTGTCGTCACGAGATTATAGATAATACCGTTTTACGTTCATCGGGATCGAACATTGAGCGAAGATTTCCGCAGGCATGACATTTCCGACCATG
>JAYVNO010000136.1:0-14711 GCA_043758415.1 Burkholderiales bacterium | reverse complement strand
GCATGCGCCGTACCTTGCCTAACATTTCCATGGTCATCACCTCTTTTTGCTCCTGCCCAAAAATTAGGCAGAGCGAGTTAAACACCTGGCTCAGTTTTCGGGCGGCGGCAACCATTGTCCTTTTAATGTGTTGCGCTTAGAGTTTGAGTCCACCCAGCATGAAACATGCTAAGGGCGGTCATTATTCTGGCGACGGATGCTCACGATCATGCCGCAATACGCGGGCAGTAGAAGCCATCAGCATCTTCAACGCGTCGGCGACGCACACTGATCGATGCTTGCCGCCGGTGCAGCCAATCGCAACATGAACGCGCGCCCGATTGTCACTGACAAATCCGGGTAACGCGGCGCGAATGTAGGTGGCGATGGCGTTGACCAGCACGTCCGTCTCAGGCTGTGCGCGCAGGTACTCCACCACGGGGGCATCGCGACCGGTAAGCGCCGCCAGGCCGGGCTCGTAAAACGGGTTCGGCAGGATGCGCGCGTCGAACACGAGATCGGCGTCGGGTGGTATGCCTTGTCGATACGCAAACGATGAAATTTCAAGCAGCGGCAGCTCGGCTTCAGCCTTAATCGCATTGGCGAATTGCCGTACGCGTTGCCGCAGCAAATGTGTGCTGGTAGAACTGGTGTCGATGTCAAATGCGCTTGCGGCAACGGCATGCAGGCGGGAGCGCTCTTCGCCGATGGCCTCTTGCAGTGTGCTGTGATCGCTCGCAAACGGATGTTTGCGCCGCGTCTCGGCGAAGCGGCGCAGCAGCGTGGTCTCAGAGGCGTCGATGCGAATGACGCGCAGCGGCATGCCTGAATGCTCACGCGTGATCGCCGCGCAGCCAGCATCAAAGTCAGCGACAAAGGTGAGCGAATGCGCGTTGATGCTGATGCCAAGCGGCTGCGTATGCGTCGCTAGCATCGCTTCGACCGTGTCGACGAGCAACGCGGCGGGCAGATTGTTGACGATGGCGAAGCCGACATCTTCGAGCGCGCCGAGCGCCACGTTTTTACCCGCGCCGGAGACGCCCAGCACCAGAATTAACTGCATGGAAATAGCCAGCTGCGAATCAGCCTTCCTCCATCAGCTTCGCTTGGCGTTCAATGAATTCACGCGTCGAGTCGATGCCGCGCAGGTTCAGCACGAAGTTACGCACGGCTGTTTCAACCAGCACGGCGAGATTGCGCCCAGCCGCGACGGGAATAACGACCTTGCGAATCTTGACGCCCAAGATTTCCTGGAAACTGGCGTTCACACTCATGCGATCCAGCCGCTTGAACTGCTCGTCGGTATGGTCTTCAAGATGCACGATGAGTTTCAAGGATTTGCGCGGACGTACCGCCGTTTCACCGAAGGTCGTGCGGATGTTCAGAATGCCAATACCGCGTACTTCGAGAAAATCTTTCAGCACCTCGGGGCAGCGACCTTCGATCAACTCCGGTGACACTTTGTACACCTCCACGATATCGTCCGCAATCAAGCCGTGACCACGGCTGATGAGCTCCAGCGCCAGCTCACTCTTGCCGATGGCCGAGGCACCGGTGATCAACACGCCCATCTCCAGCACGTCAAGAAAGACGCCGTGCAGCGTGGCGTTGGCGGCCAACAAGCGCGCCAGATACAGGCGCAACACGTCCACCACATGCGGGCTGGGATACGGGCACGTAATCAGCGGAATGTGCGTACGGTCCGCCTGTTCGACCATATAGGCCGGCGGATCACCCACGCCGCATACGAACACCGAGCCCAGCTCGTCGACCAGGAGCCGCGAGAAGGTTTCGCTTTGTTCAGCCAGCGTGAGTGTGCCGAGATAAGCCATCTCGGCCGGTCCGATTAACTGCACACGAAACGGATGGATGAAATTCATATGACCAACGAGGCCAACATGCGCCTGCGCGTTGGTGTCGCGTGACAGCATGCGGCCACCGCCGTCCCGCCCTGCTACCCACGTGAGTTCGAGCCGCTCCTGATTTTCGGTGAACAGACGGCTGATTTCGACGGTGCGCACGCGCGACTGCTGCCTACCGCGGGGCGCTGAACAGCGCGTGAATGGCGACCGGGTCATCGGCTGCCGATAGCGCATCGCGAAATGCGCGATTGGAGAAGCGTTGCGCCAGTTCAGACAAGATTTGAAGATGTTCGTCAGTAGCCGCTTCGGGCACCAGCAACACAAAAATATCGCGCACCGGCTGGCCGTCCGGTGCCTCAAAAATAATGGGCGCTTTGGGTCGCGCAAAAAATCCTATTGCGTGCTTCAAGCCACGAATGCGACCGTGGGGAATAGCGATACCCTGACCCAAACCCGTGGAGCCCAGACGCTCGCGCGCCAGCAGGCTATCGACGGTCACCGTGGGACTCAGGCCGTAGCGCAGCTCGGATTCAAGTGCGATGAGTTCGAACAATCGCCGTTTATTGCTGACGTCGAGATTCAGCAATACATTTTCGGCGGTGAGAAGATCAGCGAGGCGGCTCACAGGCAGGTTCAGGTCCGTGTTATCTGCGTGGCCGCGATTGGCCGGTTGAGCCAACTTCCAGCTTGTTGGCCGCTGCAAGCGCGGGCGCGCTTCACCCTTAATTCTAGTGCAGCGCGGAACCTGCGTCGCAACCCATGGCGGTCGCTACTGCGACGCCTCTGGCGCTGGCGCTAGATCAATATCGATGCGTTTTCGCTCAAAACCTTCACTTCGATGCACTTGCAGTCGCTCTTTATGGCGCACCACCTGTCGATCCAGTCGATCTGCCAACTCGTCGATGGCCGCGTACAGGCTCGCGCCCTCGCAGGCTGCATGAATTTCGCGACCACTCACATGCACATTCGCTTCCACTTTTTGCCTGAGTTTTTCCACCGACATTACCACGCTCACATCGATTACGTGGTCGAAGTGACGGTTGACGCGATCTAGCTTCGTAACGACGTAAGAGCGGAGTGCTTCGGTAACAGCAACATGATGGCCGGTGATGTGCAAATTCATGAACGTACCTCTCGTTGACAAAATGTGTGGATCAAATTCGGCGCGATTGGTTACAGGTGAATTAACCGCGACGTCTCAAGTTGACCGGGGCAATATTCTGTAGTTCCCGGTATTTCGCCACGGTCCGTCGTGCAACGATGATGCCCTGCTCTCCGAGCAGCTCAGCGATGCGACTATCGGTTAGCGGCAGTGCAATGTCCTCCCCTGTAATAAGTGTCTTGATCATAGAGCGAATCGCGGTTGACGACGCAGCCCCGCCCGCATCGGTGGCCACATGGCTGCCGAAAAAGTATTTAAGTTCAAAGGAACCCCGCATCGAGCTCAAGTATTTTTGCGTGGTAACACGAGACACGGTGGACTCGTGCAAGCCCAACGCGTCAGCCACTTCGCGCAGCACGAGCGGTCTCATGGCGACTTCGCCGTGATCGAAGAACGCTTGTTGTCTTTCCACAATTTCGCTTGACACACGCAATATCGTATCAAATCGTTGAGCCACATTCTTGACCAGCCAGCGAGCTTCCTGCAACTGCGTTGAAAGAGGCGTGGATCGGCCTTCCTTCTGGCGGTGCAGCATATCGGCGTACACACTGTTCACCGTCAGCTTGGGAACCGCCACCGGATTGAGTTCGGCCACCCAGCGTCGCTTGCTGCGGCGCACGATGACGTCGGGAATCATGAGTGTCGTTGACACATCAGCAAACGCCGCGCCTGGCCTGGGTGTCAGCGTTCGGATGACCGCATGCGCGTCTTTGAGGTCAATTTCGTCGATGTCGAGCAACTTGCGAATACGCAAATAATCGCGCTTGCCGAGGTGTTCCAGCGCCTCGCCAACAATGCGTCGCGCCAGTCGCGTGTCGCCGTTGTTGGGTCTTTGGCGAAGCTGCAACAACAAACATTCGCGCAAATCAGCTGCGCCGACCCCGGCAGGATCGAGGCTTTGCAACACGTTAAGCGCGGTTTGCCAGTCGTCTTCGTCGATCTCCGCGTCGGCGTCGCCATCGCGCGTCAGCAGCGCATCGAGATCCGTTTTAGTGACCGACAAAAAGCCGTGCTCGTCGAGACTATCGATCAGGCCGTGGACGAGTTGAATGATGACGGGCACCGCTTTAACCAGCACCAGCTGTGAGCGCAAATGCTCACGCAGGCTCGGCGGCGACGCGCGTTGCGACTCAAACGATTCGTCATCGTCGTCGAAGCTGCCCGCGCCGGAACTGCCCCACTCGCCAAAGTCCAGCGCCCCTGAGTCGAAGTCACCATCTCCCTCTGCGGTGGCTGCGGTCATTGCCGTTAAATCGTTCGGATCAGCTTGGCCGTTCAGCATTCCCGGTTCGGCAATATCAACCGGGCTTTCGCGCACATCAACACGATCCGGCGTCGAAAATGCCGACATCTCGTCACTGCCGCCGAGCAGCTGCTCGCGATCAATCGGCGCGACGTACACCTCAACTGCCTCGTCGTGTCCGCCGTCTTCACCACCCTCGGCCTCGGCCAATTCGAGTAACGGATTCTCGGCGAGCGCGGTTTCGATCTCTTGCTGCAACTCAAGCGTTGACAACTGCAACAGGCGAATCGACTGCTGCAATTGGGGCGTCAGCGTGAGGTGCTGCGCCAGTCTGAGTTGTAGACCTGCTTTCATTCCTAACGTGGCTTACAAGCGGAAATGTTCGCCGAGATAAACCTTGCGCACCGACTCGTTGCCAATAATTTCTTCAGGTTGGCCATCGGCCAGCACGCGGCCTTCGCTGATGATGTAGGCGCGGTCACAAATGCCGAGCGTTTCGCGCACGTTGTGATCGGTGATCAACACGCCGATGCCGCGCTCGCGCAAAAAACGCACGATGCGCTGAATCTCAATGACAGCAATCGGATCAACGCCAGCGAACGGCTCATCGAGCAAAATAAATCGCGGACGTGAGGCCAGCGCCCGCGCAATCTCCAGCCGTCGCCGCTCGCCGCCGGATAACGCAACAGACGGCATGTCGCGCAAATGCGCAATCGCTAGATCATCGAGCAGCGCTTGCAGCTCACGCTCAATCACGCTCTCGTCTTTTTCGCGAAGCTCAAGAATCGCGCGAATGTTCTCACCGGCAGTGAGCTTGCGAAAAATCGAGGCTTCTTGTGGCAAGTACGACAAGCCCTGCCGCGCGCGCTCGTGAATCGGCAGATGCGTCAGCTCTTTGTCATCGAGTTTGATTAGCCCGCCGTCAGCCGCCACGAGGCCAACGATCATGTAAAAGCAGGTCGTTTTTCCCGCGCCGTTCGGCCCAAGCAAGCCGACGACCTCACCGCTGTCGACGGTGAGCGAAACGTCGTGAACGACGGTGCGCGATTTGTAGCGCTTTTTAAGCGCAGCGGCTGAAAGCTGGCTCATTGCGTTTGGGTGGATTGGGGGTTTTTACGATGGGGGGTTTGGCTGCTTTGGCAGGCGGCTTTACGGCGCCTGACGCAGGGTCTGGTGCTGCCATTGGCGGGTCAGGCTCGCTCGGCGGCAACACAAACGTCACACCACGGCCTTCCGTTTTGCGATCTTTCGATTCACGCGCTTCGGCCTTGCTGGTCTGCGTGTTGTAGACGATGTAGTTGGCGCGCTCCTCGTTGTCGCCGACAAACAATTTCGCGTTGCCGAACAGCTCGACAATACCTGTAGCGTTGTCATGCTCAGCGCGGTCTGCGATGCCTTGCGCCCAATCGCCTTTTTCGGTGCGCTGGCGGAAGCACACCGGGCCACCTTGAAGGGACGACTGATAGGTGCCGTTGGCGCGCCGCGTTACGGTGCCCTTATCGGAGGTGACCTTCAAGGTGCCCTGCGTGATCGTCACCTCCTTGGTAATCACATAGACACCAGCACCGTGGTCAAACTCGCCAACGATGGCCTGGACGACCATCTCTTTGGTGCGGTCGGCGTTCTCGGCGAGCGCGCTGGCGCATAGCAGCACCATACCTAGTCCGAGCACAAAACGTTGCTTGTTCATTGCTTTCCTATTCGTTGCTTTTCGGCGGTAATGTCACTGTGAAGCCCCGCTCCGTTTGCCCCTGCTTTTTGTCGGCGTTTACACGCAGTCCCTGCGTGATCAGCACCCGGTCACCGCTCACCGTCCGGGTGGGTGAATCCGTTTGTGCAAGTTGTGTTTTTGGAAACACGGTCAGCAGCTCACTCTCATATGTCACCGCCTCGCGACCGGGACTGGCCGCTTGTCGCGCCACTACTTTTCCGGAAAAATCCACGTGCTCAACCCCGCCTTTGACCGATTCACTTTTGAGTACGGCGCGCGCCGCGTCAACCTCCATTTTGGGCTTGCCCGCAGGCTCGCTCTGGTACCGCGGCCGGTCAACAATCGTGGTCTGGTTCGCCGGAAAATGCGTGGCGCGATCACCGATCATCACACTCTCGACGCGACCATCGTTCGCGGTGCGCTGAATCTTGAAATTTTCCAGAAAATGATCGGGCGCTGGCTGCGTTGATTTTTGCGCCGAGCGCGCGCTCTCGCTCACGCGTGCGTCGAGCCAAAACGTAAGAATCGCGAACAGTGCAATCGCCAGCAACGGAAACAGCGCGGCCAGACGATCCTGTCGACGACGCCACGTAAACGTGCTCATGCTGCCGCTCCGCGCAGATAAGGCTGGAGCAACTCATCGAGTCGTCCTTGCACGCGCAAAATGGCTTCGACCAGTTCACGTACTGCGCCACTGCCGCCCGGAACGCCCGAGAGCCAGTGTGCTCGCTGACGTACGGCAGCGGCGGCGTTGGGCACCGTTGCGGCCAGTCCTGCGAGCGATAGCGCGGGCAAATCGAGCCAGTCGTCGCCAATGTACGCGGCCTCGTTCAACGGCACATTCCAGCGCTCGCAAATGGCGGCGAACGCGGTGCCTTTGCTGCGCTCCCCGCTGATGAGTTCGACGCCCAGTTCGGTGGCCCGCCGCTCCACAGCAGGTCCGCCTCGCGCAGTCAGCAGCGCCACTTTCCAGCCCGCCTGTTTGGCCAGCGTGATGCCGAATCCGTCAAGCACAGAGAAGGATTTGATCTCATCAGCGCCGAGGTAATTCAGGCTTCCGTCAGTGAGCACGCCGTCAACGTCGCACACCAGCGCGCGTACGCTGCGCATGCGCTCGGCCACGGTGAGCGGTGCAGCTACTTTGGCCATGGGCTAGACCACCTTCGCCTGCAACAAGTCGAACATATTCAGCGCGCCGACCAAACGATTTTCGGCGTCGAGTACGAGGAGTTGTTGCTTGCGTCCGGTTTCAAGCAGGCCGACCGCATCGACCGCCAGCTCGTCCGGGCCGATGGTCACCGGATGCGCGGTCATGAAGTCGGCAACGTTTGCGGCGTTGAAATCGCCAATTTTTGGTAGACATCGGCGCAAGTCACCGTCGGTGAACACGCCGGCCAACGTGTTGTCGTCGTTGACCACGGCCGTCATGCCCATACCCTTACCGGTGATTTCGAACAAGGCCTGTGAAACGGTAGCGCCAAGCGGCACGGTCGGGATCGCATTGCCAGTGCGCATCACGTCACGCACGTGGGTGAGCAACTTGCGCCCAAGCGAGCCGCCCGGGTGCGAGCGCGCAAAATCTTCGGCGGTGAATCCGCGCGCTTCAAGCAGCGCCATCGCTAGTGCGTCGCCGAGCGCCATCGCGGCTGCCGTGCTCGCGGTTGGCGCAAGCCCTAACGGGCAGGCTTCTTCAGCCACGCGCGCATCGAGCGCGATGTCGGATTCGGTGGCGAGTGTGGAGGCCTCGTTGCCGGTGATTGAAATAATCTTTGCGCCAACGCGTTTGATAGGCGTCAGCAGCGCGTTGACCTCAGCCACTTCGCCCGAATTCGACAGCGCGATCACCACGTCGTCCATCGCGATCATGCCCATGTCGCCGTGACTCGCTTCGGCCGGGTGAAGGAAGAACGCGGGGGTGCCCGTGGAGGCGAGTGTTGCGGCCAGTTTGCGCCCGACGTGCCCGGATTTGCCGATGCCAGTGACCACCACGCGACCACGCGCCGCAAGAATCGCCTGCACCGCGTCGACCATCGGCTGACCGATGCGCGCTTCCATCGCAGCAATAGCGGACGCCTCGGTAGCTAACACCGATTTAGCACGTCGCAGGATGGCGACAGCGTCTACTGCAATATTCATGCGAGGCAGTATAGCGAGGTCCGCTTTCGGGTTGCGGGATTGGTTGGTCTTTCTCCGGAGGCAGGGCAAATTTAGCGCGGTCGGATTGGCTCGATTGGCAAATTGTGGAGTAATAGCTTTTTAGTGAAAGCACCGTTTATCTTGGGCTTAGGTGGCTATTTAGCTATTTATCAACATTGCATCTTTTAATACTCTGTGCCCCTATTAATAGGAACTTACACTAAAAAGCTGTTACTTTAAAAAGTGCGCTAGCAGGCGATTTTGAAAACGTTGGCCTAGCTCGGTCGGTGCGATTTTGCTGTGTGATCGTTCGATCAGACCGTCACGCTCGCCTTCATTCAAAACCGCGTTGACAAGCGTTATCGGATAACCCGTGCGCTCGGCAAACCACGCAACTGGAAACCCGTCGTTGAGCCGCAGTGCGTTCAACATGAACTCAAAACCAATCTCATCTCGCTTGATGATGCGGCGCTCGAATACGCAACTCGCCGGATCCGCGCCGAGCGCTTTTTGCATGTAATCACGCGGTTGTTTGACGCGCTCGGTGCGCACAATCTTTGCGGCTTCATTTGATCCCGGCGGGCCGCCCGGCATCGACAATTTTCCGTGCGCACCAGCGCCTATGGCAACGTAATCGCCGAAGCACCAATAATTCAAATTGTGCTGGCAACGCATGCCCGGCTTGGCGTAGGCGGAAGTCTCGTAATGCTCATAGCCAGCAGCACCCAAAAGCTCCTCCACACGAATTTGCATGTCTGCCGCTTGATCATGATCAGGCAGCAGCGGCGGCTTTTTGGCGAAGACTGTATTCGGCTCCAGCGTCAATTGATAGAGCGACAAATGCGGCGTTTGAAAGGCGAGCGCTTCATGCACATCCTGCTCGCACTGGGCCATAGTTTGCGCCTTAGTTGCCAAATTCGCTCCAGTGCGCGCAGCAGGCAAAGCAAACATCAAATCCAGATTCACGTTACCCACGGTGGCAAGGCCAATTTCAATCGCGCGCTTCGCCTCCGCGCTGTCATGCACACGGCCCAGCGCACGCAGATGCGCATCGTTGAAACTCTGAATACCAATCGACAATCGCGTGATGCCCACCGACTTGTAATCGGCAAATTTCTGCATCTCAAACGTGCCCGGATTCGCCTCCAGCGTGATCTCGGCTTGCGGCGATAACCGCGTTCGCGCACGCACGCCCGCGAGAAGGTCACCAATGCCCTCAGCCGAGAACAAACTCGGCGTGCCGCCACCGATGAAAATCGTGTGAATCGTGCGCCCCCAAAACTCCGGCAACTGCACCTCCAAGTCCGACATCAACGCATTGATGTATTCCTTCTCGGGCAACGCGCCGCCACCGCTCGAATGCTCATGCGAATTGAAATCGCAATAGGGACATTTACGAATGCACCACGGAATATGGATGTACAGCGAGAGCGGTGGAAGCACCGTGAAATGGGGGCCGAGCATCGAGCCTGCTCAGTACCCGTGAACGGTATTGTCTGGAAAACTCAACGTCTTCACCTCCGCCACATAAGCCGAAATCGCCTCGTCAATACCCGCATAGCCCTGCATGAAATTCTTCACGAAACGGGGCAGCTTGCCGCGCGTGATGCCGAGCATGTCGTGCAGCACGAGCACCTGGCCTGAACAGTCGACGCCTGCGCCAATACCAATGGTCGGGATCGGCAACAGCCCGGTGATCTCTGCGGCGAGCGCGGACGGAATCAACTCGAATACGATCATCGCCGCACCCGCGTCGGCGAGTTCTTTTGAATGCGTCTTAAGTGTCGCCGCAGCCTCGTCGGTTTTGCCTTGAATTCGATAGCCGCCGAGCGCGTGCACTGACTGTGGCGTGAGGCCCAGATGTGCGCAGACGGGCACGCCGCGCTCGGTCAAAAAGCGTACCGTCTCCGCCGTCCAGCCGCCGCCTTCGAGCTTGACCATGTGCGCGCCTGCCTGCATCAGCGCGCTGGCGCTGAGCAGCGCTTGCTCTGCTGATTGCTGATAGCTGGCAAAAGGCAAATCGCCGATGATCCAAGCGGTTTTGTTGCCTGCCGCGACCGAGCGCACGTGATACGCCATCTCGTCGAGCGTCACCGGCAACGTACTCGCGCGGCCCTGCAACACCATGCCAAGCGAGTCGCCGACGAGCAGCATTTCAACGCCCGCTTCGTCAATTACGCGCGCGAAGGTAGCGTCGTAACAAGTGAGCATGGTGAGCTTTTCGCCGGACGCATAAAGCTCGCGCAGCCGGTGTAGCGTGATGGGTTTGCGGGAGTCTTGTGGGTGTGAGGACATCATTCAATCCGGTGCGTCTGATGCGGGTAGAGTGTTGTAGGAGCGGCTCTGCCGCGACCTGAGATTTTCGGTGACGTATGGGTCGCGGCAAGCCGCTCCTACAAGAACGTTACTCTTTCTATGCACCCAACTGCACGCGCAGCGAAGTCAGCGCATCTTCTAGTTCGGCAACTTTTGCTTCGAGCGCCGTAACGCGGTCAACTAAAGCAGTTTCGCGATCTATCTTTGACGGTGGCAACGTCGGCGCCCCCGCTTCCGGCAGGTCGCCGCCGAACAGCATGTGTTGCCACTTGGCAGCGCGAGCGCCGCCTTCGCGCGGCAGCTGCACAACCAATGGCGGCGTGAGCTGACTCATCGCCGAAAGCGTGGTTTCTACCTCAGCCAAATCGGAAAATGCATGCATGCGCTCTGCGCGTGAACGCAGCTCGCCGGGCATCTGTGCACCGCGCAGCATGAGTTCACATAACAGTGCGGTTTCTGCGCGTTGCAGGCCGAGACGCTCGGCGAAGTTTTCGGAATATTTGGGTACGCGGGTGGCCATGCCTGTGAATAGTCCGGTGAAACCGCGATCACGCAGGCGCTCGACGGCGCTGGTCACCTCGGCTTCCGACAACGCAGTCACCGGCGCGCGATTGTTCATCTGGTTGCAGCCGTTGACAATCGAGTTGATGGTTAGCGGATACGAGTCGGGCACCGTGATGCGCTTCTCGATCATGGTGCCGATCACGCGGGCTTCGATGGCGTCAAGAACGGCTTGCATTGGGCACTCCATATCGATGCTGCATTTCGGTCAGCAATTTCGCCAATGCCCTGCCACGATGCGACCGCGCACCCTTTTGATCAAGTGGCATTTCGGCGCCCGTCATGCCGAGTTCCACGTCGAGAAAATACGGGTCGTAGCCGAAGCCGCCGACGCCCCGCGGCGTGTCGATGATCTCGCCGTACCAACGACCTTCAGCGATGATCGGCTCCGGATCATTTTCACTCACTACAAGTGCAAGCACGGCGGCGTAATGTGCGCTGCGATCAGCGATGTTTTGCAAATCCGCGATCAGTTTTGCGTTGTTGTCAGCATCGTTCTTGTGCTGGCCTGCGTAGTACGCCGAGTTGACGCCGGGGTTGCCGCCGAGCGCGTGAACGCAAATGCCCGAGTCATCCGCGAGCGACGGCAGACCCGTGTGACGCGCTGCGTTCCTTGCCTTGGCCAACGCGTTCTCAACAAATGTGCAATGCGGCTCAGGTGCTTCAGGCACATTGAACGCGCTTTGCGCAATCACTTCGATGCCGAGCGGCGCGAGCAAGCGTTCGAACTCGCGCAGTTTTTTTGTGTTGCCGGAAGCGATGACGAGTTTGGAGATTTCAATGGCCATACGTATCACATAGGGTGCGCTCAGCGCACCATCACGTTAAAGTGTTGCTGTCGGTTGGTGCGCAGAGCGCACCCTATATTCATGCGCTGGCAATCGCCTCCACTTGCGCTGCGTTCAACTGATTCAAGCCCTCCGCTGCGAGCGCCAACAATGCGTCCATTTCAGCGCGGCTGAACGGTGCGCCTTCGGCGGTGCCCTGCACTTCGACGAAGCCGCCTTTGCCTGTCATCACAACATTCATGTCGGTCTCGCAGTTCGAGTCTTCGACGTAATCGAGATCGAGCACCGGCATGCCTTGATAAATGCCAACCGACACCGCAGCGACCGAATCAGTCAACGGCGACGCCGCGAGCGCGCCCGCCTTGACCAGTTTATTGAGTGCGATGGACAGCGCCACGTACGCGCCAGTGATTGACGCGCAGCGCGTGCCACCATCGGCCTGCAACACGTCGCAGTCGAGCGTGATCTGCCGCTCGCCAAGCTTTTTCAAATCGACAACCGCACGCAGCGAGCGCCCGATCAGGCGCTGAATTTCTTGCGTGCGACCGCTCTGCTTTCCGCTTGCCGCTTCGCGCCGTGAACGGGTGTGCGTGGAGCGCGGCAGCATGCCGTATTCCGCCGTGACCCAGCCTTCGCCTGAACCTTTTTTGTGACCGGGGACGCCGTTCTCGACGCTGGCGTTGCACAGCACGCGCGTGTTGCCACATTCGATCAGCACCGAGCCTTCGGCATGCACGGTGAAGTGCGGGGTGATTTTGACGGGGCGGAGCTGGCTGGCGGTACGGTTGGATGGACGCATGCAATGGCTGGATAAGATGAAGGGTGACTCGATTGTAGGTTGCGCCTCCACGCGTGGATGCGTGGCTTTAAAACCATCGCCAGCCATGCGTATTGAAAAAGCGCCATGCGCTGCGCAGAAAGAGCTTCAAGTGCCCCGCGCCCTTCTTCGCGGCGTTGCCGCCGTGATGAATCAGCGTGACCTGCGGGTCGCTGACCACGCGGCCCTGCGCATGCATGCGCAGCGATAAATTGATATCTTCGAAGTGCAAAAAATAGCGTTCATCAAAGCCGCCAATGGCTTGCAACGCATCGGTGCGACACAGCATGAACGCGCCTGACACCAGTACGACGTCGCTCACGCGATTGGTTGGTAGATCACGATACTCATAATGCGCCAGTCGCTTTTCAAAGCGCGCTTTCAGCCACGCGGGCGCAAAGCCGCGCAGGTAAAAAACACCGATGCTCGGCATGCGTTTTGACAGGTAACCGGGTTTGCCGTCGGCATCGCGCCCGACCGCGCCGACGAGTACGCACGCATGCTCTGACAACGTGAGCAGGCCGTGGCGCAATGCATCGGGATCGAGCTCGACATCGGGATTGAGGACAAGATGGATTGCCGCCGTCGTTGCGCGAATCGCCAGATTGTGCCCCGCGCCGTAGCCAATGTTGCCGTGGCCGGAAATAATCGCCACATCAGGCCAGCGTGTTGCGATGGCAACAGCGCGCAACGCGTTTGCCAGCTCGCTCTGCTCGCTGTTATCGATCAGTGTGAGGCGCGCGCAGGGTTTTGGCAGACGATCTGCCGCCAGTCGCAGCGTAATCAAATTGCGCCGCAACTCGGTCTCGTCCAATCGATGCACGACGATGCTGACGGAAAGAGAGCTCGATTCGCGGGGCGACGTTATGGGCGGCGTAGCATTCAGATACGACATGACCGCGAGTGTATGAGAATGAATTCAGTCCAGCCAAACGCCCCCCGTTACTCCGCCACCGACCTCGTCACGTTTTGCGAAACGCTGTACCTCGCTCGCGGCATGCGTGCCGACATTGCAATGACGTCGGCGCGCATTTTGGTGGAGGCCGATTTGCTCGGTCACAGCACGCATGGCATGGCGTTGCTGCCCGGTTATCTCAAGGCGCTGGGCGACAAAACCATGCTTGCAGCAGGCGAACCGATAGTCGAAAATCAGCGCACCGTGGCGCAGGTTTGGCATGGTCAGCGGCTGTCCGGTTTGTGGCTCACGGATTCAGCAATTCGTGCGGCTACATCGATGGCAAAGGCACACGGCACCGGCACCATCACCATCAAGCACGCGCATCACATCGCCTGCCTCGCGGCCTACCTCGAAGCGCCAGCGCGCGACGGCTTTATGGTGATCGTGCAAAGCTCGGACCCCTGCACCGCGAGCGTCGCGCCGCACGGCGGCATCACGCCGATCATGACGCCGAACCCGATTGCCATCGGCATCCCCACGGGCGGCGATCCGATCATGATCGACATCTCAAGCTCGATCACCGCGAACGGCCCTTCGATGCGGCTGATGAAAGAAGGCAAACGCGCGCCGGGCATCTGGTTCGTCGATAGCGAAGGCCACGGCAGCGACGACCCGTCAGTCGCCTACGTTGAACCCAAGGGCGCGCTACTGCCGCTGGGTGGGCTCGACGCGGGCCACAAGGGTTTTGGATTGGGCCTGATGATTGAATCCCTGACCTGCGGCTTGGCCGGTTATGGTCGCGCTGATCCGCCGCAAGGCTGGGGCGCGAGCGTGTTCGTGCAGGTGCTCGATCCCGAGGCGTTTGGCGGTCGTGCGGCGCTAGAACGGCAGACCGATCATCTGCGCGAAATCAGCCACGCCTCAAAGCCGCAACCGGGCGTCGGCCGCGTGCGTTTGCCCGGCGAACGTGGGCTGGCACGGAAGGCGGCGCAGCTGGCAGCCGGCGTTGAATTGCACGCCACGATCATGCCCGCGCTGGCACCGTTGGCGAGCGAGTTGAAAGTGCCGTTACCAGTTGTGATCTAAGTTTGCTTGCTATCAGCTTTTTTACGTCGCCCTTGTTTTATACGGGCTAGTCCCAATACACGTCACTTAACGTTCATTTCGAATATCCTATCATTTTCCGCGACAGGAGGACTGGATAGGGCGCGCACGTTTGCGAAGCTTCCCGAGGGCAG
>JAYVNO010000135.1:0-5009 GCA_043758415.1 Burkholderiales bacterium | reverse complement strand
CACAGCCTGTGGATAAAGCTACATCGCGCTTCAACCCGCCCAACCTCCACTTAATAATCGGGGTTTGCTGTTCAGACAACCGGGGCCACTTCTGAGTAGAGCCTGCCGAACCGGTCTTATTTTGTTGACTCAGTAATAAATGCCGAAGATCGCAGCCAATCCGATTGACACTGCGACCGAGATGGTAAGTGCAAAGCACAGCACCATCGTGACCAACATCACCGCGCTCAAAGCGCTGCCTCCAGTTCCATGCGGATCGGATCGAGAAAATTGCCAACGATGCCGAGCACGGAGAACGCGCCGCCGAGCGGCATCGCGATGTACGCCCAGAACATCGAATACGCCTCAAGCCCAATGATCGTTTGCACTTTGCCACGCTGCGAATAGTCCCAGCCGACGATGATGATCACCGCGACCAACGTGCGCGATGCGATCATCACCACGGTGTCGAGCACGCGCTTCATGCGCGGCCCCGCCCGGCGATGCAGCACGTCCACGCTGACCATCGCGCCTTGCCGAAACGCCATCGGAATACCCATGACCACCATCCAGATCAGCGAAAAGTGGATCATCACTTCCGTCCATTCAGCGGGCGCTTCGAGCACAAATCGTGTGATGATTTGAAACAAGCCGAGTGCGGCGGCCAGCGCCAACATCGCGCAGGCGAAGTACATCGACGCATGCGTCGTGACGCGCTCAACGCGCAGAAAAGTGTCTTTCATGGGCTCCCCTGATTCCGCCTCATTCCGGGCATAAAAAAACCCGCGCTGAGCGGGCGTTATAGTTTGTAGGAGCGGCTCTGCCGCGACCATCGGTATCGTTACGCGGGTCGCGGCAGAGCCACTCCTATAAGATCAGTGCGCTACTTCACCGCCCGAATTTTCTCAATATTCGCTTTGCCAAACTGCTTCTCAAATTCAGCATTCACCGGCCCCAGCGCCGCAACGAATTTTGCTTTGTCGACATCAATCACCTGCATGCCCTTGCTGCGCAGGTCGGCGACGCCCTTCGCATCGTCCTCATCCACGCGTGCACGATTGGCCTTCACCGCTTCTTTCGTAGAATCAATGAACACCTGTTTGTCTGCTGCTGACAACTTGTCAAACGCCGCCTTGTTCATCAAAAAGATCGCCGGTGAGTACACGTGGCCGGTTAGCGACATGTACTTCTGCACCTGATCAAATTTCGCCGCCATGATCACCGATAGCGGATTCTCTTGCCCGTCAACCGTGCCCTGTTGCAGGGCAGTGAACACCTCCGGGAACGCCATTGGCGTGGTCACGATGCCAAAGCCTTTGTAGGCCGCAATATGCACCGGATTTTCCATCGTGCGCATCTTCAAGCCTTTCAAGTCATCCGGCGAGTTGACGGCCCGTTTGCTGTTGGTCATGTGGCGAACGCCATTCTCGCCCCAGGCCAGCGCTTTGAAGCCTTTCGCCTCAAACTTGGCCAACATTTCCTGACCAATGGGGCCATCAAGCACCGCGCGCGCATGGGCTTTATCGCGAAACAAAAACGGGATGTCGAGAATGCGCGCCTCGGGCACAAAGTTCGGAATCGGCCCCGTCGAGGTGAACGTCAGTTCTTGCGTACCCAGTTGCACCGCTTCAATCGACTCACGCTCGCCACCGAGCGAACCCGAATAAAACGATTGAATTTTGATGCGACCACCGGTGCGTTTTTCGACCTCCTTCGCCAGCGTGTCGATGCCTATACCCTGATGCGAATTCTGCGCGATCGAGATGCTGATTTTGATGCTGTCCTGAGCACGCGCCGTGTTCGAAAGCCCAACAACCGCCAGCGCAACAAGCGCCGACGCAACAACCTTCAGTTTCATAAATCCTCCTGATCGAATGGCAAAAGTTCAACGCGCAAGTATTCCTGCGGCGGTCTGGACTTGACACCGGAATTACCCTTGACTTGCGGGAGTTTGACCCATGTCGTACGCTCGGCGGAGGGTCATTCAAGCCGAGTCATCGTTCGCCGGGTATTTGCGCGTTTGCGAGAGCGTGGCCGGTGAAATGGAAGCGATTGCGAGCGCGAAAAGTAGACTTGGGCGCTATACGACTTTATCGCGAGAGCCGTGATCACTATCGGCTTAGATCGCCAAATGGGCAAAAGTCGACTTTGCCCATAACGGAGCACCGCGCTCCGATGAAATGGTGCTCTATGTGGAAAGTTATCAGCCTATTAGGTCAGGCAGAGCCACGCACGCTTGCGCGGCTTTCAAGGCCAGAGTCGCTACCGGGCTCGTGTCATCGCCTCAAAGAACTCTTTGTTATTTTTGGTATCGCGCATGTGCTTTTGCAGCTTTTCCATCGCTTCAATCTCGTCCATTTCGGAGAAGAGTTTGCGCAGGATCCATGTTTTTTGCAGCACGCTGGGCTCCAGTAACAGCTCTTCGCGGCGGGTGCCGGAGCGACCGATGTTGATGGCGGGATAGACGCGCTTTTCGGCCATGCGGCGATCCATGTGAATCTCCATATTGCCGGTGCCTTTGAAGTCTTCGTAAATCACGTCGTCCATGCGGCTGCCGGTGTCGATCAGCGCGGTGGCGATGATGGTCAGACTGCCGCCTTCCTCGATATTGCGGGCCGCACCGAAGAAGCGTTTTGGACGCTGCAGCGCGTTGGCTTCGACACCGCCGGTGAGCACTTTGCCTGATGAAGGCATCACGGTGTTGTAAGCGCGTGCCAACCGGGTGATCGAGTCGAGCAGGATCACTACGTCTTTTTTGTGCTCAACCAGACGCTTGGCCTTTTCGATCACCATTTCGGCAACCTGAACATGGCGCGTCGCTGGCTCATCGAAGGTCGAGGCAACCACTTCGCCGCGCACGGTGCGCTGCATGTCGGTCACTTCTTCGGGCCGTTCGTCGATGAGCAGTACGATCAACACGACGTCAGGATGGTTGCTGGCAATCGCGTGGGCGATGTGTTGCAGCATCACCGTTTTGCCGGATTTCGGTGGCGCGACGAGTAGCCCGCGCTGGCCTTTGCCGATGGGTGCCACGATGTCGATTACGCGGCCGGTGATGTTTTCTTCGGCCTTGATTTCGCGCTCAAGCTGCAGAATTTTGTTGGGGAACAATGGCGTCAGGTTCTCGAACAAAACCTTGTTTTTGCCAGCTTCGGGCGGAAAGCCGTTGACCTCGTCCAACTTGGTCAGCGCGAAGTAACGTTCACCTTCTTTTGGCGTGCGCACTTCGCCTTCAATTGAGTCCCCCGTGTGCAGGTTGAAGCGGCGAATTTGCGACGGCGAAATGTAGATGTCGTCGGTGCCTGCAAGATAGCTCGCCTCGGGTGAGCGCAGGAAGCCGAAGCCGTCGGGCAACACCTCCAGCACGCCGGAGCCGCGAATGCTGGCACCGTTCTTGGCCTGCTGCTTGAGCAGGGCGAAGATCAGGTCGTGTTTGCGCAGACGGTTGGCGTTTTCGAGCTCATTGGCAAGCGCGATTTCGAGGAGTTCAGCGGCAGATTTTGTTTTGAGTTCAGCTATGTTCATGCTGTGAAGGATTTAGGAGCCGCGCCAAGAGTGAGATGAAATGGGCAGGCAGGGCGAGCGGCTCGACGCGAAAACTTGCGGAGCGGTCTCGGGAAAAATGTGTTTGAACAGATGCGCCGGGGCGCTAGATCGTGTTGTGTTTGAGAGGAAAATTTATCCTGCCAGAACGGCGGGATAAGCAACAAAGACGAATTGTGAACGTCTTAGACGTTACTGTCAACAAAAGACGTTAATTGCGATTTGGTCAAAGCGCCCACTTTTTGCGCGGCCAGCTCGCCGTTCTTGAACAACAGCAGCGTAGGAATACCACGAATGCCATACTTGGCGGCGACTTCACGGTTCTCGTCTACGTCGACCTTGGCGATCTTCACCTTGCCCGCGTGCGACACCGCCACTTCTTCCAGTATCGGCCCGATCATCTTGCACGGGCCACACCATTCTGCCCAGAAATCCACCAAAACCGGGATGCCGGATTTGAGAACGTCGGCATCAAAAGTGGCATCGGTAACGTGAGTAATGTTGTCGCTCATAGGGTAGGGCTCCGCAAACCGTAACAATAGTTAATGAATAGTAAATGAAGTCGCTCCCAGGCATTACAAGTGCCACCGCCTTGTTGGCACGACCAGATTGGTCCCTATAATTAAGAAAATTTCCCGAAACTTCCTCAATTCTCATGAAACGCATCGCGTTTATCGCTCCCGCCGTTGCAAGTTTGATCTTTGCAGCCGCCTCCATCACTGCCTCCGCACAGGCTCCCGCAGCAGTTCCTGCAACAGCGGGTGACGCCAAGGCCGGTGCGCAGAATATTCAGCGTTGCCAGGGTTGCCACGGCATCGAGGGCTGGCGCACGGCCTATCCCGAGGTTTATAAAGTTCCACGGATTGGTGGCCAGCACGCGAGCTACTTCGTGAGCGCACTAAAAGCGTACAAGTCGGGCGAGCGCAAACATCCGGGTATGCGCTCGATTGCGGTGTCGCTTTCCGACAAAGACATGCTTGATCTGGCCGCTTACTACGCGGAGGCCAAATAATGAAAACGATGCTCACGCTGTTGTCCTGCCTTGCTTTCGCTAGTACGGTGTCGGCCGCTGATCTGGCCGCCGGTGCTGCCAAAGCGAAAGAAGTGTGTTCGGCTTGCCATGGCACCGACGGAAATAGTGCTGACCCGAACTTTCCGCGTCTCGCTGGCCAGCATCCTGACTACCTCGCCAAGGCGTTGCGCGATTACAAATCCGGTGACCGTAACAACGCAATCATGAAGGGTTTCGCAGCTGCGTTGTCAAAAAAAGACATTGAGAATTTGTCTGCGTATTTCGCCGTTCAGCCATCTGTGCTCAGCATCAAGTATTGAGTGGTTCGCCCTCGCGGCTGAAGCAGGCGCCCTGTGCAGACATGGCGCTTTTTTTATCTTTAGGGCACCTCTAAAAATTCATTTGTGGGGCGCATTGTGTCGTTACGGGGTGCTCGCAATCCTCATGTGACCTGCGCGTACATTCCGGTTGCTGC
>JAYVNO010000134.1:0-5013 GCA_043758415.1 Burkholderiales bacterium | reverse complement strand
GAGCGCAGCAACCGCAGCGTACGCGCAGGTCACGTGAGGATTGCGAGCACCGCGCGACGACACAATGCGCCCCACAAATGAATTATTAGAGGTGCCCTGAAGTCTGTTCAAGACTCTTCCTTAGGAGCTGCGCACTGCACCAGCGACGTTTCGAGCGACGAGAAACGCTGCGAGCGCCGCACAGTGAATGTACTCATCGAACCACCGGCGTCGCCACGACCACGTCGGCATTTTGCGCGCGATGTCGCAACGCGTGATCGATGAGCACCAGCGCAAGCAGCGCCTCGGCAATCGGCGTCGCGCGAATGCCCACACACGGATCGTGGCGACCGTGGGTGTTGATCGTCACCGCGTTGCCGTCCTTGTCAATGGTCTCGCGATCAAGGCGCATGCTGGACGTTGGCTTGATGGCGATACTCACCGTGATCGGCTGGCCGGTCGAAATGCCGCCGAGCACGCCGCCTGAATTATTGCTCGCAAATTTGCCATTGCGAATCTCGTCCGAGTGCTCGGTGCCCTTCTGGGTAACGCAGCCGAAACCGGCACCGATTTCGACGCCTTTCACCGCGTTCAAACCCATCATCGCGTGGGCAACATCGGCGTCAATACGGTCAAACACCGGCTCACCCCAACCCACCGGCAAGCCCGTCGCCTCAACATAAATCTTCGCACCGCAGCTGTCGCCGCTCTTGCGCAGTGCGTCCATGTAATTTTCAAGTTCAGCGAGCTTGGGGGACGATTCTGTGATCGGTGCGAAAAACGGATTGCCGTTGACATCCGACCAAGATTCAAAAGGAATCGCGACGTCGCCAATCTGCGCGCAGTAGCCACGCACCGTCACACCGTAGCGCTCAGCCAGCCACTTCTTCGCGACCGCTCCAGCCGCCACAATCGGCGCAGTCAGCCGCGCAGAAGATCGCCCACCGCCGCGATAGTCGCGCTGGCCAAACTTCATCCAGTAGGTGTAATCCGCGTGACCCGGTCGGAACGTCTGCGCGATGTTGCCGTAGTCTTTGCTGCGTTGATCGGTGTTGCGAATCATTAAGCAAATGGGGGTGCCTGTCGTCACCCCTTCAAAAACTCCTGAAAGAATTTCCACCAAATCGTCTTCGCTGCGCTGAGTCACGTGCCGCGATGTGCCGGGTTTGCGGCGATCAAGGTCGGGCTGAAGATCAGCCGCAGAAAGCGCCATCCCCGGAGGACAGCCATCAATAACGCAACCAATAGCAGGGCCGTGCGATTCACCAAACGTGGTGACGGCAAAGAGGTGACCTAGGGTGTTTCCAGACATTCTGGGATTTTATGCGGCGCGGCCTCATTGCTCTCACCGCCGACCCAAGACTGAATTTTTCGTTCCGTTCAGGCTGAGCTCGTCGAAGCCCCATCACGCCGATTTTTGCTAGTTTTGGCGAGTCTAGAAACAAGGTTCCAATCGCCCGCAATCAACGCCTCTTTCTTCGCACGCGACCAACCTTTTAACTTCAATTCGAAAGCCAGCGATTCGGCACGAGTTTCAAACTCGCCTATCCAAACAACGGTGAAGGGCCGTCGCTCAGCCACGTAGCCGTCCGTCGCCACGTGATGCTGATTCATACGCCTATCGAGGTTGTCGGTGTGCCCTGTGTAGTACGAGTTATCTGCGCAGCGCAGGATGTAGGTCGTGAAGGTCATTGCTCAATCAAACAGAATTCGGGAGTTAAGGCCCTTCGACGGGCTCAGGGTGAACGGGAGTGAGGGGCCTCAGCGGATGCACATTCAGCCACTCTCTTTTTTGCGTTCAGCGCCAGCCTTTCTTTACGTTCGGCCTGAGCCCGTCGAAGGCCTCCCCCGCATGCCAACGCAATCTACGGGAGCGCACCGACGCCGCTTCTCAACGCATCTCTCCCCGCATCCCGCGAACATCCGCTTCCAACTTCGCCGCACTGACTTCACCCGCTGGCACCAACGCACCACCCACCAACTCAATCCGGTTGAAAAATCCACGGAATCGTTTGAATGCGACGCCGTTCGCGGTGCGGCTGAAAAAACTGCCCCACAACCCACGCAACGCGAGCGGCACCACGGGCGCGCCTGTTTCGGCGACGATGCGTTCGATGCCGGGGCGGAACGGCCCCATCTCGCCGTCTTTAGTGAGCTTGCCCTCCGGGAAGATGCACACCACCTCACCGTCGTGCAGGGCCTGCTTCACCCGATTAAATGCCTGCTCCATCATGGCCGGATTTTCCTTCGCGCCGGCAATCGGAATCGCCTTCATTTGACGGAACACCCACGCCATGCCGGGCGTTTTGAAGATGTTGTGATCCATGACGAACTGAATCGGGCGACGGCAAGCAGCGCTGATTACCAGCGCATCAACGTAGCTCACGTGATTCGCGACGACGATCACCGGGCCTTTGTCGGGAATGTTTTCGAGGCCTTTTGTGCGCAGACGATACGCAAATGAAATGAGTATCCAGCAGATAAACCGCAGCAAAAATTCTGGCGTCAATGAGTAAATGTAGATCGCGACTATTGCGTTCAGAATCGCGATGGTCAAAATCAACTGCGGCACGCCAAAGCTCAAAAATTTGATGAGCGCAATCGCCAGCAACGCCGACACCACCATGAAGATCGCGTTCAAAATATTGTTCGCCGCAATGATGCGCGAGCGGTGCGATTCGTCGGAGCGCTCCTGAATCAGCGAGTACAACGGCACACTGTAAAGCCCGCCGCTGACCGAGAGCATGAACAGATCAAACACCACGCGCCAATGCTCCGATTTAGCGATGAACTCCATCGCACCGGATTGCCCCACTGGATGCAGTCCTTTGGTCGCAAAGTAGAGATCAATCGCAAACACGCTCATGCCAATCGAACCGAACGGCACGAGGCCAATCTCCACCTTCTTGCCGGACAATCGTTCACACATTAACGATCCAACTGCTACGCCAACAGCAAATGTCGCCAGCAGAAACGTGGCAACTTCCGCATTGCCGCCGAGCACATCCTTGCTCATGTTGGCGAATTGATTGAGCAGCATCGCGCCGTAAAACCACAGCCACGAGATGCCGAGCATCGAGCGCCACACCACGATGTTTTTCGCAGCGAGACGCAGATTTGACGCGGTTTCGGTAAACGGATTCCAGTTAAGTTTAAGCGACGGATCGGTCGCAGCCGCAGCGGGTATGGAACGACTCACGAGGTAACCGATCACGGCAAGGACGATCGTTGCCGCCGCGACGATCATCGGCCCGCTAGGCTTCATGGCGACCAGCACGCCACCGGCAATAGTGCCCACGAGAATCGCCACGAAGGTTCCCGATTCGACCAACGCGTTGCCGCCCACCAACTCATCCCGCGCCAACGCCTGCGGCATGATCGCGTACTTGACCGGGCCGAACAACGTAGAGTGCAGGCCCATCGCAAACAGCGCGACAAACAGCACGCCCAGGTTGGCGGTGACAAACCCCACCGCGCCAAATGCCATCACCACAATCTCAAATACTTTCACTCCACGAATCACACGCGTTTTTTCGTATTTGTCAGCGAGTTGCCCAGCGAAGGCGGAGAACAAAACAAATGGCAAGATGAACACCGCCCCCGCCGCATTCACCAACACGTTCGCCTCCATACCCGCCAGCGTCATGCCGCCAAACGCCATAAAGATGATCATGCCATTCTTGAACACGTTGTCGTTCATCGCGCCGAGAAATTGCGTCCAGAAGAACGGCGCGAAGCGACGCTGCTTGAGCAGGTTAAATTGACTGTGTTCCGACATGTGGCCCCCGTGGTTTGACGTTGGTTGGCATTGTGTCTCAACCAGAGCGTGAGTGGCTTTTCGTAGATGCTGGTAGCAAATATCGCTACCCTGAAGAGCAACGCAGGTTGCCTTCGACGGGCTCAGGCCGAGCGGAAATGGGACGCACGTTCATGTGTTGTTGGTGCCTATAACCGCCCCGTTTCCCTTGAACGCGTCGAAAGGCGAGTTATTCGGCGCGCAAAACCTATTTCCGCGCATTCGCAAAAAACAGCTGCTCGCCACCGATCTTGTCGGCCGCAATCGCGCTCTGCCCTTCGACACCCACCAACCAGTCGATGAACTTCTGGCCCGCTTGCGCTTTCACGTGCGGATGCTGCTTTGGGCTCACCAGAATCACGCCGTACTGGTTGAAAAGCCGGGTATCGCCCTGCACAAGAATCTTTAAATTCTGGCGGTTTTTAAAGGTTTTGCTTGTTGCGCAAGCAACGTTCATGGACAGGTAAATTTCTGCGAGGTTGAAAAGGCGTATGTCGCTTCCTTGCCGTTAAAGTGTCGATGGTCGCCTTTGCCGCGCTCGTTGTCATATCGAACTACGCACTGGAGTTACTCCGAATGTTCGGACGGTTTTGGATTCAGATATGAATGATTTCAGTGCGTAAATTGCTTGTCAGGGGCTGGCACCAAGCAACTCAGGCTCGCCATCTGGCGTGCTCATCCAAAAACAGGCCAACGCAAGGGTCGCTGAGCGGCGGATTGACCGTCTAGGCTGACCGAGTCCAGTAAAAAGTGCGCTTGAATTTCCTATCCTCGGCGCAGAGCCAACGGTGGTAACCGAGTAAGATGACGATTCAAACGCATCTTTACTCGAATGGACAAGCTTCGCGCTCTTCAGTACTTCGCTACCGCAGCACGCAGCGGAAGTTTCACGCGTGCGGCTGGGCAATTAGGCGTAACGGTTCCTGCGGTGCAAAAGCTTGTGGATCGCTTGGAAGCGGGGCTGTCAGCCAAGCTGTTGCAGCGGTCGCCGCAGGGGCTGACACTCACATCGCAGGGCGAACGATATTTGTTTGAGGTCGATGCGCTTCTCACTAAGCTCCAGCGCGCCGACCAGCTCGTGCGTCCGCGCACGGCGGGGCAGGCCAGCGTTGTCGTGGTCGCTGCCCGCCAGTACTTGGTTGAAGCGATTTTTGAACGAGCCTTCGATCAGTTTAGGGCGCAGCTGCCGAACATCGCGCTTGAGTTTCGTGATTTTGATTCAAGCCAGAACATGGCGC
>JAYVNO010000133.1:0-14968 GCA_043758415.1 Burkholderiales bacterium | reverse complement strand
TCAATGTGCTCAATGCCACCAGCCAATCGTGCCATGATTTCTCCTCCGGACTATCATGACCTAATTATTACCGTTTTTATTGGGAATTAGAATTACTTGACAACTATCGAGATCAGAGATTACACGCACAAAGGCTGGGCTCTGGGAGGCGTCAAGTTCAAGGCGGAGATTGAGACGCGGGTGCAGCGGCAGGCCAGCTCAAAAGGAGTGAGACGGCCGCGGGTGGCTGATGCAGAGGGCAGATAGTCGCATCGGCCCACAAACGGCATACATCCCGCCCATTCTGCATGTCACTGAATCTTGTTGCCGGACACCGCCGGACTGCTATCACTGGCTGCGCCCGACAGCGTGTCGCGGCGCGTGCCGAGCACCAATTCATTGACGATACCGCTCTTGCTCCAGAACACAAGAAGCTTGCCGTCACGCTCGTACCAGTAGCCGTGGCCAGTGGCACCAGCTGCGCTCGCTTTTGCGCTGGCAGGCTGGCGCTCGCTCCCCTGAACCCGACCGTCGGCGGTGAAGTGGTAGTACGCCGTTCGTGCGCCATACTGCATCGCCCACCAGCCAGCAAGCGCTGCTAGCGTTGTGTGGGTGGCTTTGGGGTCGTCGTCGGTCTTGAAATGAAGCAGTGTGTATGTCCACGTGCCCGCACCCAGAAACCAGTCTCGATCATCGATGTTCCCTGGGTGCCGACTGCGCGTGTGGCAGGAAATGTAAACGCCGGACAGAATCAGCGCGCAGTGATGAATCTTGTTATTTAGCGAATAGAAGATCATGTCGCCATCCTGCAACATTTTTGACTCGAAGATACGCTGTGCCGTCGCATAATCGGCACCCGTTGCGAAGGTCTGTGTATCAGCGCGCCCGTACAACGTTTGATGCAATGCGGGGGCGCTGTTGGTGGCCGATGAAATGCCCGCCGAGCCCAGCGCGGCGGAAACGTAGTGCGCGCAATCAAGCAAACCCTTGTCGGCGTGGATCACGTGGAACGCGTCAGTCGACAGATCGCCGCGGCGGTGAAGGGCCTGAGCCTTGGTCATGGAATCCGGGTGCACCAGGTACAGGCCCTCGCCGTCAGCGTCCACCGGCTCTCGCAGAAAAACCGCGCGCCAGGTATCGCCATTGATAACCCCGCGCTTTGCCAACGCTTGCCTCGCCGCTCGCAGGTAGTGCGGATAGTTGATGCCCGCGACCTGACCATCCGGACAAGGCACATCCCAGTAAGCGCGGGCATATCCACGCACCGCAGCACGGCTGATACTCATGGATCGTTCTCCTGTAGTGAGTGGTTAGACGGATTTGCCTCGCGCAGTGTGTCACCGTAGACGCTTTGAACGGCGCGTGTGCGTGCGTCGGTTCGCGGCACAAGTATGCGCGATCACCTGCCGTGTCACGAACGCGGCATGCTCGCACGCAAGCCCGCGTTCATGCGAGGGCGGCTGACGGGCAGGACAGTGAGTGTGTCTGAGACCCCCTCACTCCGTCCATTGTTATTCACGCTGCTGCGTTCGCAATGCCGTTCCGCTCACGGCGGACAGTTGCATCCTTGTTTGCACTTGAGGAATAGATTCGTTACTCCCTCTTGGCACGCGCCAAGTGGGCCCCCGGCACAGGCCACTAGCTGCCAGGTGTAGTTTGTCCAGCAGGCTGAACAGCAATCACCGGAGGATTGACACCAACCTGAAGGGCCACAATAAGGCTTCGTGACCGGACAGTATTTGTTCTGGTTTCCGCAAAAGTATCCATCCACGCACGAACCATTTGCGCAAGATCTTCCCTCTGCGCAATCACAGTTGGAGGAACACTTGCTCGGCTCAGTACACTGAGCTGTTTGCCGGTCACCTTCGCACCGGCACGGTGGCGGCGGCGTACATCCACATACCCCGTACTGCCCAGACCAGAACCAGTGGCAGGTCGGCGAATTATTGTTCCATTGGCCATTAAATTTTGATGTCGGGCCGAATTTTGCGGTGCAGACAGCTTGACAGGTCGCCGCTGCATCGGGAGGATTTATCAGACTTGGCGCGCAGGCATCATCTGCTAGGGCCAGTTGCGAAAATAGCGCCACAAGTAAGCTAGCAAGTGAAAACTTGAAACAAATATTTTTCCAACAATTCATTTTTCGATACTCCTTGTGGCGACCATGAAGTCAATTCCGGTGTCAGTCCGGTTCGCCAGAGAATAGTCGTTTCCAGCGATTGCCACCAGATATTTCTCAAGCGCGTAGCGTGCCGCAACGTCGCGCTTGGCTTCGCTACGCGCCCGCCATCAACTCCCGCAACACAAACGGCAGAATTCCGCCGTGTTTGTAGTAGTCCACTTCAATCGGCGTGTCAATGCGGCATAGTACGGTCGCCTCAAACGTTGTTCCGTCTGCGCGCTGTATGTGTAATCGCATGTCCTGTTGCGGTTTCAGGTCTGCGTCAACGCCGTAAATCGAGAACGTTTCATCGCCGCGCAGCCCCAGCAACTGATGGCTGTCGCCGTCTTTGAATTGCAGCGGTAGCACGCCCATGCCGACTAAATTTGAGCGGTGAATGCGCTCGAAGCTACGTGCGATGACGGCCTTGACGCCGAGCAACATGGTGCCCTTCGCGGCCCAGTCGCGGCTGGAGCCTGTGCCGTATTCTTCGCCTGCAAAAATCACGGTCGGTATGCCGCGTTTGATGTACTCCATCGCTGCGTCATAGACCGGCATGCAGGTGCCGTCAAGCAGCGTGAAGCCGCCTTCAACGCGGCTGCCGTCGTCGCGTGGTGGCAGCATCAAGTTCTTTACACGCACGTTGGCGAAGGTGCCGCGAATCATCACCTCATGTTGGCCGCGACGGCTGCCGTAGCTGTTAAAGTCCATCTTCTTTACGCCGTGCTCCATCAGGTACGTTGCCGCAGGAACGCCCTCCTTGAACGAGCCTGCGGGGCTAATGTGATCGGTGGTCACCGAGTCGCCGACCATGAGCAACGCGCGGGCATCAATCACGTCACCGATGCTGCCCGCGTGCATGTTGAAGTTTTCAAAAAACGGCGGCTTGGCGATGTACGTCGATTGCGGCCAGGGGTAGATCTGGCCGGTGGGTGCGGGGATTGCGTTCCACAAATCATGGTCGCGCGTGAAGTCGCCGTACAGGTCGCGGAACACCGCCGGGTTCATCGCAAAATGCATGAGCTTTTGCACCTCGTCACTCGATGGCCAGATGTCGCGCAAGAACACTGGTGCGCCGTCGTGACCGATGCCGAGCGGCTCGGTCTCCATATTGATATTGACGCGCCCCGCCAACGCAAACGCAACGACCAGCGGCGGGCTCGCTAGAAAATTGGCGCGCAGATTGGGGTGGATTCGCGCTTCGAAATTGCGGTTGCCCGAGAGTACCGCCGCGCAGATCAAATCGTTGCTGATGATCGCCTCGTTGAACTCGGGTGCGAGGTCGCCCGCGTTGCCGATGCAAGTGGTGCAGCCGTAGGCGGCGACATCAAAGCCCAGCTTGTCTAGCCACTGCTGCAATCCGGTTTCAGTGAGGTACGCGCTCACCACGCGCGAGCCGGGGCCGAAGCTGGTCTTCACGCGTGGGTTGACGGTGAGGCCTTTCGCCACCGCGTTCCTCGCGATCAAACCTGCGGCCAGCATCACGCCGGGGTTCGACGTGTTGGTGCAACTGGTGATCGCCGCGATGAGCACGTCGCCGTGGCCGATGTCGGTGTCCGCCTGTGGTGCAACGGCGGCCACTGAATCAACACTGCCGACGGTCGGACGATCCGCCATCTCAACGACGTTGCGGGTGACGACTTTCGGAGGCATCAACGGTTGTGTGACTGCTGCCGGGCGATTGGCGGCGTAACGCTTGCTCAAGTCGGTTGTGTGTTTGTTGAAGCCATTCTCCGCACCCGGCGCGATGAACAACGCCTCAAAACTCGTCTTCATGTCCGGCAACGCAATGCGATCCTGCGGTCGCTTCGGCCCCGCCAAACTCGGCACGATGCTGGTCAGGTCGAGCACCACCGTGCTGCTGTAATCGATGTCGCCCGCGCGCGGCATTCCGAACAGTCCTTGTGCCTTAAAGTACGCCGTGAATACCTCTATTTCCGCGTCGGTGCGCCCGGTGCCCTTGAGGTATTCAACCGTCTTTTCATCGACCGGAAAGAAGCCCATCGTCGCGCCATATTCGGGGGCCATGTTGCCGATCGTCGCACGATCCACCACGTTCAAACTCGCCGCACCAACGCCGAAAAATTCGACGAATTTACCGACCACTTTTGCTTTACGCAGCAGCTCGGTCACCGTGAGCACCAAATCGGTCGCCGTGATGCCCTCGCGCAATGCGCCGCGCAGTTCCACGCCCACTACATCCGGCGTCAGCAGGTAGACCGGTTGCCCCAGCATCGCGGCCTCCGCCTCGATGCCGCCCACGCCCCAACCCACCACGCCCGCGCCGTTGATCATGGTGGTGTGGCTGTCGGTACCAACGAGCGTGTCGGGGAAGACAACGCCGTCGCGAATCTGCACGCCGCGAAACAGATACTCAAGATTGACCTGATGCACGATGCCGATACCGGGCGGCACCACCTTGAAGGTGTCAAACGCTTGCATGCCCCACTTCAAAAATTGATAGCGCTCGCCGTTACGCTGAAACTCCAGCTCCATGTTGAGCCGCAGCGCATCATGCGTGCCGTAGTAGTCGATCATCACTGAGTGATCGACGACCAAATCCACCGGCACCAGCGGCTCGATGCGCTTCGGATTCTTGCCCATTGCAGCGGCCACGTTGCGCATCGCGGCGAGGTCGGCGAGCAGCGGCACGCCGGTGAAATCCTGCAACACCACGCGCGCCACAACAAACGGAATTTCGTCCACGCGTGGCGCGTTCGGTTTCCAGTTGGCAAGTTCGGTGATGTGGTTCTCGTCCACTTTCTTGCCGTCGCAATTGCGCAGCACCGACTCCAACACCAGACGAATCGACACCGGCAAACGACTGATCGGGCCAACGCCCGCGGCCTCGAGTGCGGGCAGGCTGTAGTAATGCAGCGGATCTGTTGCCTGACTTGATGTGTTGGGCAGCGCCAGCGGGCGAAGGGTGTTGTGCAGATTGTGGTGCATGATTGAGACTCTTGAACGTGGGTAGAGGCTGCACGCTACCCCTAATCGCTGCGTGTGACAATCAGACATTGGCGACAACGGGATTAACTTGCGTCTTACGGGTCTGGCTCCGCCATCATGGGTTCAACAAAAGGACTCGGTATGCTTGGGGTCGTCGTTGAAGCTAATTAACTTTTCGTCGAAAGCTATATTCAATACGGGCTGAGCCACGGATTGGACAATAGTCGATTAACGCACAAATGGCCAGCTAAGCCCAAGCCAAAAGGGCATTGCAGCCATAAGCTATTACCTAATTTTTGCATGCAAACAGTCCAAGTTTCCCTCGCAGACCGCCCCTATCCGATCCACATTGGCCCCGCGCTGATTGGCAACCCAAATGCGCTTGCCCCATTGGTCAACGGAACGATGGTTGTCATTGTCACCAACACCACTGTGGCACCGCTGTTTCTGGCGCGCGTTCGAGACGCGGTTGTGGCGCTTGGAAAACAGGTTTTGGAGGTCGTGTTGCCCGACGGCGAGGCGTACAAAACCGCTGCGTCACTCGACCAGATTTATTCCGCGATGCTCGCCGCACACTGTGATCGAAAAACGACCCTCATCGCGCTCGGTGGCGGCGTGATCGGCGATGTGGCGGGCTATGCTGCGGCGACGTATCAGCGCGGCATTCCATTCATTCAAATGCCCACCACTTTACTCGCGCAGGTGGACTCGTCGGTCGGCGGCAAAACGGCAGTGAATCATCCGCTTGGCAAGAACATGATTGGCGCGTTCTATCAACCGCTGGCCGTGTTGTCGGACACCTCTGCGCTCAAAAGTTTGCCCGCGCGCGAGTACGCGGCGGGCATGGCCGAGATCATCAAACATGCGTTGATTTTTGATATTGATCATCTGGCCGAACTGGAGCGCGACGTGACGTTGCTTAACGACCGCGACGACGCAACGCTGGCTTGTGTCATCGCTCATTCGTGTCGCATCAAGGCTGACGTGGTCAAGCGTGACGAACGGGAAACGCTGGGCATTCGTGCCCTGCTAAATCTCGGCCACACTTTCGGCCACGCCATCGAAACCGAGCTGGGTTACGGCGCGTGGGTGCATGGCGAAGCGGTTGCAGCCGGCTGTGTGCTGGCGGCACAGTTGTCGCACGAACTAGGACATTTAAGTGCTGCCGACGTTGCGCGCGCGACCCGACTGTTTTCTGCATTCAATCTGCCGGTCACACCGCCCGACGTTGACGCGGCAAAGCTTGTGTCACACATGCAGCGCGATAAAAAAAACGAAGGCGGCGTGGTGACGCTGGTGCTGCTCAAGCGACTCGGTGAAGCGTATCTTGATCGCTCGCAGAGTTCGGCGAATTTGACGGCATTTCTAAACAAAAAAATTGCCGCAGGATTTCTGTCACACTGAGCACGTGGCAAGCATCGATGCCTGCCGCACACCAAAAAAACGAACGCCCGTGCAGCGGACACAGCGGCCAAGGAGGACGATCAGGATGCCCGATTTTTTACAGCTGCTGTTGAGTGGTGTGGCTACGGGGGCGATTTATGGCATGGCCGCGTTGGGCTTCACGTTGCTTTGGCAGGCCGCAGGCACCATCAATTTTGCGCAGGGGGAGTTTGTCATGCTTCCGGCGTTCGCGATGTTGATTGGCATGTCGTTCGGCTTGCCGTTGTGGGCGTCGTTTATCGTGGCCGTCGCGTTGTCGATTCTGGTGCTCGGCGCAGCGTTCAAAAACTGGATCGTTGACCCGATGCGCGGCAGTGGTGTCGTGGCCGTGGTGGTGGCTACCCTCGGGCTTTCCATTGGCCTCAAGTCGGTTGTGAAAGCGGCGTACAGCGCCGAGCCGCATCCGTTTCCCAGCATCTTCGGCGATGAAGTGTTTAAGTTGGCGGGTGTCACCATTTCGTACAGTGATGTCGGTGCGCTGGTGTTCGCGGGCCTCATGGTGTTTGCACTGCAAACCTTCTTGAACAAGACGATCACCGGTCGCGCCATGCAGGCGGTGGCACAAAACACGTTCGCGGCAGAAGCGCTCGGCATCAACGTCAAGCGCATGATTTTTTATACGTTCGCCATCAACGCGATCCTGGTCGCGGTGACGGCGCTGCTGATCACGCCCACTTATCTCGCCAAATTCGACATGGGGGACAACATCGGGCTCAAGGCATTCTTCGCCGCGATCATTGGTGGCTTTAATAATTCGCGCGGCGCGCTGCTCGGTGGTGTGCTAGTGGGCGTGCTCGAAAATTTAGCGGGTGCCTATCTGTCACCGGCCTACAAAGACGGCGTTGCGCTGGTGCTGTTCATGGCGGTGATTCTGGTGAAACCAGACGGTCTGCTCGGGACGCCACAAGAAAGGAAAGTGTGATGATTTCTAAACAACATCTCGCGTTCCTCGGCGTCTCGCTGGCTGCGTTGCTGTGTGCGCCCATGCTGCTCAAGACCTACGGCCTGTACCTGCTGACGCTGTGGTTGGTGTACGTCATCGCGGCGCTCGGGTTGAATTTGACTGTGGGTTACGCAGGCTTGAAGTCCCTGTGTCATGCAGGCTTCATGGGCGTTGGTGCGTACACCGTTGCCATCATGATGAAGGCGGGCTTTTCGTTCTGGCTAGCGAGTCCTGTCGCTATCGTCATTTGTTTCATGTTGGGGCTCGTCATTGGCTTTCCGGCTTTGCGCGTTCAGTTGCATTACCTCGGCTTCGCGACGCTCGGATTCAACTTGTTGCTGGTGTTGTTCTTCCGCAATGAGGAATGGTTGACCGGCGGGACGTTCGGCATTCAGAACATCAAGCGTCCAACGCTGTTTGGCTTCTCGTTCGAAGGCAACTTGGCTTTCTACTTTTTAGTGCTTACGGTGACTATCATCAGCGGCGTGCTGCTCGCGCTGCTATTGCGATCTCCGTGGGGACGAGCCTTTGCGGCCCTTCGAGATAATCCGATTCGCGCCGAGAGCACGGGCGTCAACATCACGGCTTATACATTGATGTCGTTTGCCATCGGAGCGGCGTACGCGGGCATCGCGGGAGCCTTGTTTGCGACGCTGGTCAACTTCATTGAGCCTGCACCGTTTGGCATTGCCAACTCGTTGCTGTTTTTGATGATGGTGGTGGTGGGAGGCTCGGGCAGATTCTATGGCCCGGTGTTAGGGGCGGCCATCGCACTGCTATTGCCCGAGGTGCTGCGAGATTTGAAGGACTGGTATCTCGCGGTGTTTGGATTTGTGGTGGTGTTAATGATGATCTGGTTACCTGGGGGCTTGCTGTCGCTACGTGAAGCGTTGAAATTGTCCAAGGCGAAACGCGACGCAAAACTCAAAACCGAAGGTGCCGTATGAGCATACTTTCTGTGCGTGACATGAAAAAAAGCTACGGCGCAATTCAAGCGGTAAGCGGCATTAGTTTTGAAGTTGAGCCCGGTGAAATTCTCGGCGTGATCGGTCCAAATGGCAGTGGAAAGACGACGTTGTTCAACTCGATCCTTGGCCAGATCAAACCCGATAGCGGTCATGTTGAGTTTGAAGGTAAAGACATCTCCGGCGGCACGCCGCTGGAGCTTTCGCGATTGGGCATTGGCCGTACCTTCCAGAACCTGCAGGTGTTCGGCAAGCTCTCGCTGCGTGACAATCTGATTGCCGCCGCGCAAGAGTTTGAAGGCACGTTCTGGGGCCGCATGCTGGCACCGCCGGACAATGGCCTCGGGCAGCGCGCCGACGAAATGATCGACATGTTTCGCCTGCAGCATGTGGCTGATTTGCCTGCGGGCAGCTTGTCTTATGGACAACAAAAGCTGATTGATATTGCGATGGCATTCATGCCCAGGCCGCGACTGGTTTTGCTAGATGAGCCCTGCGCTGGGGTGAACCCGTCCCTGGTTGACGGGCTTCGCGAGTTGTTGCTCGAACTCAATAAAAAGCAGGGCGGCAGCTTCGTCGTGATCGAACACAACATGGACTTCGTGATGCGCCTTTGCCACCGCATTGTCTGCATGGTTGAAGGGAAAGTTCTTGCTGTCGGCAAGCCGGAAGAAATTCAGGGCAATCGCGCTGTGTTGGAGGCCTATCTTGGAAACTAGTAACAAGTCCAGCGGCTCGTTGATTGAGTTCGACAAGGTGGTCGCGGGCTATACCCATCTCACCATCTTGAACGAGCTGACACTTGATGTGCGTAAGGGTGAAGTCACTCTGTTGATTGGCCCTAACGGCGCGGGTAAATCGACGGTGTTGAAAACGCTGTTCGGCATGCTGACGCCGCGCTCCGGCGAAGTGCGCATGGCGGGAAAAGTGATCAACGGACGCACGCCGCGTCAGTTGTTGGGGGAGGGCATGGCGTTCGTTCCCCAAGGCCGCAATCTGTTTGGCTCATTGTCGGTGCTACACAATCTTGAACTGGGTGGTTTGCAGTTGCCGAGCAAGGTGCTGAAGGATCGCATTGAAGAGGTGATGGCGCTGTTTCCACGGCTGCGTGAACGCATAAACTCGCGCGCGGCTTCGCTGTCCGGTGGTGAGCAAAAACAGCTCGAAATTGGCCGAGCATTGTTGGTGCGCCCAGAGGTGCTGCTCATTGACGAACCGTCCATAGGCCTCGCGCCTATCATCGTGCAGGACGTGATGCAGCTGCTGCGTCGCCTTGCTGATTCGGGCAAGAGCGTGCTCATGGTTGAGCAAAATGTACGCACTGCGCTCAAATACTCAGATCGCGCGCTGGCCCTTGAAATGGGGACACTAGCGGTGGATAAGCCTGCGGCTGAGTTGCTCAATGATCCCAACTTGAATCGATTGTTCTTGGGCGGTCGCGCGAAGGATTGATGCGACGTTTACCGCCGCACATCAGCTTGCGCTAGTCCAAATTTCACTTGACACGTTAGTTATTTTTTTAATGTCCTGAGGAGGAAAACTATGAAACTGAAAATAAGTACCGCACGCACGACGCTCGCGCAAGCCATCGGCCTGACATTGAGCTTTGCTGCCGCGTCGTCATTCGCGCAAACCATCAAAGTTGCGCAGGTCGTTGAGCTCTCCGGTGGCGGCACCGCTGCGGGCAGCCAGTACCGCAACGGCGCGAAGCTCGCCATTAACGAGATCAACGCAGCAGGCGGCATCATGGGCCGCAAAGTTGAAGTGATGGAAATGGACACGCAGTCTCAGCCCGCCATTGCCAAGGCGATGACGGTCAAGGCCATTGATGAAAAAGTCACGGCGATCTTCGGGCCTGTGTTCTCAGGCTCAATTCTGGTGAGCCAGACCGAAAGCCAGAAGGCGGGCATTCCGAATTTCACTGGCGGCGAAGCATCGAATGTGACCGCGCAGGGCAATCCATACATCTTTCGTTCGTCATTCAATCAATCAATGGGTATGCCTAAAGTCGCTAACTACATGGCGACTGATTTGAAGGCGAAGTCAGTTGTTGTGCTGTTCGTTAACAACGATTTTGGCAAAGGCGGTCGCGATGCGATCATTAAAGAACTCACCTCGCGTGGAATTAAAGTTGCGGCTGACATTTCGACCGATCCCGGCCAAGTTGATATGTCGTCAACTGTGTTGCGTGCAAAGCAGGCGAACGCCGATGCGTTGTTTGCTTACCTCAACGAAGAAGAATCCGCGCGCCTGTTGAAAGAGCTGCGCAAGCAGGGGTACGACAAGCCACTGGTCGGCGAGACCACATTGATGGGCTCCAAAGTGATTGAGCTTGCGGGTTCTGCGGCGAACGGCGTTCGCGGGCACGTAGGCCTCACGGCTGATGCTCCGATGTTCAAAGAGTACGCCGCCAAGTACGAAAAGGAGTACAAAGCGAAGCCCGATCACAACGGCATCAAGGGCTACTTCTCGGCTTACATGCTGAAAGCCGCCATCGAAAAAGCCAAGAGCACCGAGGGCCCAGCCATTGCTGCGGCCATGAAAAACGCATGCTTTAAGGTCAAAGACAACCCCGGTATCCTGCTTGACGTCTGCTTCGACGACAAAGGCGACATTGATCGCGAAAGCTTCCTCGTGGAAGTGAAAGACGGCAAGCAAGTGGTGATGGCCACGTTGCCGATGCTGAACAAACGCTAGGCGCTTTCGGTGTTTCGCAAGCGCTAACGATTGCGAGCGTAAACGCCCGCTCCGGCGGGTTTTTTTACACCCGATTCGGCGACTATTTGATCTACCCGCTCTCGGGAGGAATGTCGAATGCGCCGTTTTCGGGCATAACAGCTTTTCGACGAAAGCCCGTCTGAACTGGGGCTGGATGAGAAAACAGCAGGTTATCGACTTTCGCAATTTTATCGATGTAGGCCCAATAAAAAGGCGCTTCCAGCGATAAGCTGATGCCCTATTTGTAACACGCATTAACTGCAATTCGCAGCATTGGGGGTGCCGCGGGCAATCGTGTCGATGACGCGTCAGCGCTGCTGATCACGCATGCTCATGCGCTGCTCCAGCTGCTTGATCTGATCGAGTAGATGGGCGAACTCACGACCAAAGTCGGTCATGTGATATTCGACGCGCGGTGGCACTTCCGGATAACTTGTCTTGTCGAGAATGCCGAAGCGCACCAGCTTGATCAGGCGCTCGTTGAGCACTTTGGCGCTGAGACCGTCGATCGCATGTTCCATCGCACCCGGTCGATTGACGCCGCGTCGCACCAAATCAATGACGGTCAACGACCACTTGCAGCCGATCACGCTCTCCATCATCTGATGAATGCTTGGCGCTTCCATAAAAACAATCTCCACAACGGAATCAACAAGATGCACCGTTTGGTGCCTATCCCACGCTTTGGTGCCTGCTTTTCAAGTGCGCGAGCAACGCGTAAATTGCCAACGTCTGACCGACCAATGCTATTTGAAAAGGAATCTCTTATGCGTCGCATTTTTGTTTTGGTTTTAGCACTGACGACGAGCGCGGCGACGCTCGCGGTCGACGTCAGTGCCGTGCCGTATCCGAAGGGTTACCGCAATTGGCATCACGTCAAGAGCATGGTGATCAGTCCCGGTCACGCGCTGTTTGAAGGCTTCGGCGGTATTCATCATCTCTATGCCAATACTGCCGCGTTGAAAGGCTACAAAAGCGGCGTGTGGCCGAACGGCGCGGTCATGGTGTTCGATCTGCTGGAGGCTAAATCCGCCGACAACAGCGTCACCGAAGGCGCGCGCAAGATCGTCGGCGTGATGCATCGCGACACGAAAAAGTATGCGACGACCGGCGGTTGGGGTTACGAAGGATTTAAGGGCGACAGCCGAGTCGAGCGCGCGGTCGGTGGCAACGCGGCAACCGCGTGTCACGCCTGTCACACGGGACAGAAAGACAGCGGCTTCGTATTCAGTAAACTGCGTCCGTGACAGACACTAACCAATTTCCGCAAGCCCCCGAAATTTCCGTCTCGCAGTGGTTCAACACGGATGCGCCACTAACGCTCGAGTTGCTGCGCGGGCAGGTGGTGATGTTGCACACGTTTCAGATGCTCTGCCCCGGATGCGTGATGCAGGCCACCCCGCAAGCGGTTCGTATGTGGCAAAACTTTCGCGCCGCAGGGCTTAATGTGATTGGGTTGCATACCGTGTTCGAGCACCATGACGTGATGACGCCGGCCGCGCTCGCGGTGTATCTGTACGAATTCCGCATCACCTTTCCGGTCGGTGTCGATGTTGCACAACCTGATCACGGCATCCCGCGCACCATGGCGACCTACGGCTTGCAGGGCACGCCGAGCACCCTGCTGATTGATCGTGCAGGACGCTTGCGTCATCATCGATTCGGCATCGAGAGCGACGACGCCCTCGCTGTCGCAATCACGCGCTTGCTTGATGAATCTTGAGCGGCGCTATCGGCCCACGCGATAAATCTCACCGTTCAAATCGTCCGTTATCAGCAGGCTGCCCTCGGCCAGCAACAGAAAGTCAACCGGTCGGCCCCAATACTTCATGCCCGGCGACGCGACTAAGCCGTGCTCGTGCTCACGCGATTGCGGCCCGCGCGTTTTGCGCGATAGAGCGCTTGATCGGCCCATTGAAAAAATATGCCGGGATCGCTGATCGCTGTGGCCTTTTCGGTGGCGACACCAAAGCTGGCGGTGACCGAAAACGCCTCGCCGTCGGCATTCACAAACGGGGCTTTTTCAATGGAGGTTCGCACGCGCTCGGCCAACGCCGCAGCTTGCTCTGCATTGCAATCGAGCACCAACGCGATGAACTCTTCGCCGCCGTAGCGCGCGAGCACATCGCTTTCGCGAAATTCGCGCTGTGCGACTTTGGCGATTTGTACCAGCGTCGCGTCGCCAGTGTAGTGACCATACTGATCGTTGACCAGTTTGAAATTGTCGACATCAAACACAATCAGCGCGACAGACCAGTCGTGACGCTTGGCCAACGCCAGATGAGTGCGCGTTTGCGCGGCAAATTCACGGCGATTTAACAGGCCAGTTAAAAAATCCACGGTCGAGGCGCGCGTGAGTTGCTCGATCAGGCGCTGGTGCTCGCTCTCAAGCTGCTTTTTTTTGACGCTCGTTTTTCTGAGCACAGCCACCGCGTTTTGCATGTCACCGATTTCGTCGCGGCGCTCTGAGTGCGGCACCGGCGTATCGAGCTTGCCCTCAGCGATGGCGACGATGGTGCCGGTATTGGCGAGAAGCGGTTGCAACACTCGCTTTCTGATCAACAAAAACACCGTCACTTCGATCATTAGCACGGCGAGACCAATGGCGGAATTGATCCACAAATTGCGTCGCGCCTCGCTGTAGCGCATCTGCGCCTGATCGCGTGCAAGCGCGAACAGCGTGTCGCGAAGCTTGACGATGGAGGCCATTTCCGGCTGGTAGCGAGCGACGAATTGCGCCAGGTCAATCCCGTAGTCCTGCCCGCTGGTGCCGACCTGCGTCAGATTGTCAATGAACGGCAATCCGACGGCGAAATAGCGGCTTTGCATTTCGGCAATCGCCTCCGCCATGCGTTGCTTCGGAATTTCGGCAATGACTGCGCGCGAGCGCACTTCAAGCAACTGCCGCAACTGCGTGATGCGGCCAATCAGGATGAGAATATCTTTTCGCTCCGCTTCGCTAAGCGCCTTTTGCGCGCCGATGGGGCGGGTGAACTGCGAGCCCAAACGCCCGGCATATTCGCGCAATTCTGCGGCCAGCCGTGCGCCCATCATCGGCGTTGCCAGCTCGGGGTAAGCGCGCTCGGCGTCGGTGACGAGGACGGTCGCCGCTTCAAGCGCCGTGTCGATTACGGCAAACATTTGATCAATCGGCACCCGCGTAACGCGTGTTGTGCTCGCGGTGCGCTCGGCGTTTGCCAGCGCCGCCACGCGCTCGACTTCGGCCCGCGCGGTGCTGAGTTGATCGCGCGCTTCGCCAAGCAGGGCGGCTGCGGCTTGATGTTCCGGTCGGTTTGACGCGCCGAGTGTTTGCAGCGGCAGCGCGAATGCAGCGTCACTGGCTTCGCGCGCAGTGACGAGACGCGCACGTTTGGCGGGGTCGGGGGTGTCGCCGTCGCCCAGCACGGCTATGGTGGGGCCGCGTTCGAACGAGGCTTTCTCCGCCACTTTCATTGACTGATAGGCCAATTCCATGGCCTGCAAGCCACTCTCGGCGGCGTTGACCGTGCGCCATTCTTGTGCCACCGAGCGCACGAGCATGGCCGATACCAGCGTCAGTACGACGCCAGTGGTCACCATAAAAAGTTGGGTCAAGCGCATGCGCGTGTTGCTTCGTTCGTCAGGCCCGGTGCGAGCAGTGCGACCGTGCGGTTGAAAATCAAGGTGTCAGCGATGCCGATACCGATTGAATATATGCGCGCGTTTGCTGTTGCAGTCAGAAGTGGCTTCGCAAAACTGAACAGTGGAATAAGTGGAAACTCTGGGCCTCACGCTGGACCGATGACGGTCTGGCAAGCAGGAGTTACAGAT
>JAYVNO010000132.1:0-5044 GCA_043758415.1 Burkholderiales bacterium | reverse complement strand
TTTTGCGCGCGGATGTCTGCACCATCTCCGCGTCGTCATGCGCCTGCTTGATGTGCGTGGCGAGCTTGTCCATGCGATCCTGAAAACGACCGAAATCGCCACCGAGCTTGCCCAGCTCGCTCTTTATGACCGCCGTCTGCTTGCGCATTTCGGCGTCGCGAATAATCGCTCGCACGATGTGCAGCAGCGCCATCAAGTTAGTCGGCGAGGTGAGCCACACACGCTGCGCCTGTGCCTGCGCGACGACATCGGGATGGTTGCCGATGATCTCCGCGAACACGGCCTCAGACGGCACGAACATGACGGCCGCGTCGGCATTGGCGTCGGGCTGAATGTACTTGCTCGCGATGTCGTTGATGTGCTTTTTCACATCGGTCGCAAACTGTTTGCGTGCACCGTTGCGCAACGTTTCCGGCTGCGTCGCATCAATCGAGACGCGGTAATTCGACAGCGGAAATTTTGAATCAATCGCCATCTTCGACGTACCATCCGGCATCGTCAACACGCAGTCCGCCTTCTCACGACCCGCCCCGACCGCCGCCTGAAATTCGTACACACCGGGCGGCAAGGTGTCGCGCACAAGCGCCTCAAGCTGCACCTCGCCAAAGGCGCCGCGCGCCGACTTGTCGGAGAGCACCTGCTGCAAACTCACGACGTTGGTGGTCAGTCCATCGAGCTTCTTCTGCGCCTCATCAATCACCGCCAGTCGCGCCATCACATTGGCAAACGTCTCGTTGGTTTTCTTGAAGCCTTCATCAAGTCGTTCGTTCACTTTGCCGCTGATTTGCTCCAGCCGTCCGTCGACGGTCTTGGTCATCGTCTCAGCCTGCTGCGTGATCTGCGCACTCATGTTGCGCAGCGTGTTTTGCAGCAACTCCTGATTCGCGCGCGTCTGCTCGGCCATCTTGCCGAGCATCTGTTCGAGCACTTCGCGCTTTAGCGCGTCCTGTTGCGTGGACAGCGTTTGCTGTAACAGAGCAAGTTGTTTGAGCGATGATTCAGTTTGCTGCGATAGCGAATGAATGACCTGCACTTGCAAAGTACCGATCACTTCACGCGTGCCGGAGCTTGATGCAGTGAGATCACGGCCAACGCGTTCACTAACCTGATTGAACATGCCGCCCACATCGCCAATCATGGCGCGATGTTTCGTCTCAAGCTGCGAGCCCAGCTCGCCGCTCATGCGGCGCACGATGCCGCCCTTTTGCGTCGCGACCACGATGAGAATCACGACGAGCAAAACAACGATTAGCGTCAGCGTCATATCAACAAAGCTCACGTATGCCACTCCGTCTCAGCCAGCAGCGCAAACGAAATCAACCAATGCGTGCTCACATATTCACCAACCGTGATCGCGCCTTCGGCGGCGCGCAAGTGATCACCTGACAACACGCCAAACTTTTTCCACCGTGTCTCGCCGATCGTGAGCACCTGCATGAGGCCACGCATGCACCATGCACGCGAAAGATTCAGCCCGTGGTTATGAACCTGTTTGGCATCTTTTTCATTGGTCACCAACGCGGGCGCGAGATACTTGAAATCCCCCGCCGTCAACTCAGGCAGGAACGCTGCAAACCACGCAAGAAACTCATCTTGCGGCAACACGACGGACATCAGCAGCGCCTCAGTCAACGCGGGCGACAAAAAATCTTCGCCTGAAAAATCGTACGCCAATGAATAATCTTTGTCAGCGCCAAACCACTGTCGCGCCTTGCTGCCGATCAACGTCATGAAGTCATGATCGCCCACGGTCGTCGCGTAACGCAACGCATGAATCATCGCGAACGATGTGTTTGAATGTACGCCGTGCCGCACCGGTGCGTTCGCCGTCTTTAGATGATGAAACATCGCATCGGCTAAAAAATCTGCGAGTGGCCGCAACCCCGTGCGCCACTTTTCAGCATGCGGATGCACGCACACGGCGAGTTCCGAATAAAGCTTGAGTAGCCAGCCCCAGCCGTAAGGCCGCTGCCAGTGCGCCGCACCGTCGCGCGCGAAATAGGCAACCTCGCGCTCGGATTTGCTCACGTCAAATTGTCGGTCAAACCATGAGGCAATTGCTTTGGCGCGACTGGTCGACGGATCAAGATTCAGCAGGCGCGTCATTGACCAGTGCATGTGTACGCAGGAATGCCAGTCGTAGCTTCCGAAGAAAACCGGGTGCAGCGCCGACGGCACGCAAGCCTGCGCCTCGGCTGCGTCGTGCACAAAATGCATTGTGAAATTAGGATATTCGCGGCGCGCGTTTTCGAGCGCGGTGCGGGCGTACGTCACGTGGAGCGCGTGATTTGTGTTTATTTCTGACATAACGCAGAGTCTACCGATTCGGGTCTAAACTGCGGCGCGTGAAACGGAAACGAAAGAAAGCTGCGCTGCCCCATGAGAATCGAAGAAGAACTCAAACTGGATTTCAAAGACGTTTTATTTCGTCCGAAGCGCTCCACGCTCGGCTCGCGCGCAAAGGTGGAATTGAAGCGCGACTACAAATATCGCCATTCCGGTCGCCATAGCGAAACGGTGCCCATCATCGCAGCCAACATGGATACGGTCGGCACCTTCGAAATGGCCGCCGCGCTCGCGAAACATCACATGCACGTTGCGCTGCACAAGCATTACCTCGTTGAAGATTACGTCACCTTCTTCAACGACAACAACCATCCGGTGCATCAGTATGCTTTCTATTCGCTGGGCATCACCGACGCCGACATCGAAAAATTCAAGATGGTCAAAAACGCCACCGGTGAGGCCATCGAATTCGTCTGCATCGATGTGGCTAACGGCTACACCGAAACCTTCATCGATTTCGTCAGACGCTTTCGCGAGGCATACCCCAGAACCACGATCATGGCGGGTAACGTGGTCACCGCCGACGTCACCGAAGCGTTGATCCTCGCGGGCGTTGACATAGTCAAAGTCGGCATCGGCCCCGGAAGCGTGTGCACCACTCGCAAGATGACCGGCGTCGGCTACCCGCAACTCTCCGCCATCATCGAATGCGCCGACGCAGCGCATGGGCTCGGTGGCCACATCTGCGGCGACGGCGGCTGCACCGTGCCCGGCGACGTCGCCAAAGCCTTCGGCGGTGGTGCCGATTTCGTCATGCTGGGCGGCATGCTCGCCGCTCACGACGAATCCGGTCGCGAGGTCGTGCACGAACACGGCAAGGACTATCGCAAGTTCTATGGGATGAGCAGCGACCTGGCGATGGAAATGTATTCCGGTGGCGTTGCCAAATACCGCGCCTCTGAGGGCAAGGTCGTCACGCTGGAAGCGCGCGGCCCAGTGGAGCACACGGTGCAGGAACTGCTGGGTGGATTGCGATCAACCTGTACGTACGTGGGCGCGCGGACGCTCAAGGCGCTGTCGAAATGCACGACGTTTGTGCGAGTGACGCAGCAGATTAATGAGGTTTATGGACGGGCGGGGTAACTGTGACCGCCTGAAATTTGCCACGGGATTCGAACGAGCGCCAGTTCGGTTGATTGACGATGCCGAGCTCACCGCAGTCTCGATTTCGGACCAAAACTGATCATCACTTCGAATAAACCAGATCTCGCAAAAACCAGGAAATATCCAGCACGTAGGTGACGATCATCAGGCAGGTCAACACCACGCCGACGAACGGAATGAGTTGCGTCACGATGCGATCCAGCGAGATTTTTGCCACCGTACACGCCGCGAATAAATTGACGCCGAACGGTGGCGTGATCATTCCAAACGCGAGGTTCACCACCATCACAATGCCGAAGTGAACGGCCACCGGTGCGAGGATCGGCGCGAGCACGTTGATCGCCGCACTCGTCTCGATGAACATGCCGATGACGAAGAGGGCCGCATTAACGCCGAGCAAAAGCAGCATCGGGCTTTGCAGCTATTCTTTCAAGAAAAGTCCAATCGCATCGGGCACGCCAGCGCGCGTGATGAGGTATGCAAATAGCCCCGCGTTGGCGATGATGAACATGATCACGGATGACGACAACGTGCTCTTTTTGAAGATCGGCAACAGGTCTTTGAAGCTGATTTCGCGATACACAACGCCACCAACAAACAACGCGTAAACCACAGCGACGGCAGACGCCTCGGTAGGCGTGAACACGCCACCATAAATGCCGCCCAAAATGATCACCGGCATCATCAATGCATAAGCGGCACGACCGTTGAGTGACGCGCGCAATTTCGGGATCATGGACAGCACAATGAAGTAAGTCGTGAACATCGAAACGCCAATCAAATCGGTGTAGCGATCCAGCGCTTGTTCGCTTAAGCTTTTGCTCAATAACGCTGGACCAATCACCTTGTTGCCGAGCACCCGCAACGCGATGCCACCGCCCATAATCGCGAGATCGGCCAGCGCCGACATTGCCGATAATTTGCCTTCGCCATCGAGCTTGCCCCATCCTCTCCTTCGACACAACAGGAACACGTAGAGCATCAACGCGCCACCAATCAGGAAGCCCGGTCCGAAGCCCGCGATGAACAATTCGCCGATAGAAATCTCGGCTGAAACGCCATACAAAATCATCGGAATCGACGGCGGAATAATCACGCCGAGCTCGGCGCTTGTTGCCTGCAACGCAGCCGCCCACGCCGTCGGATAACCGTGCTTGATCAGCGCCGGAATCAGGATCGCGCCAATGGCAAACGTAGTCGCAACGGAGGAGCCCGATACCGCCGCAAAGATCATGCAGGTCAACACGCAGGTCATCGGCAAGCCGCCCTGCACGCCACCGACAAGACTTTTGCCAAATTCGACTTACCGCTTCGAGATACCGCTGGTCTCCATCAAATTGCCCGCGAGGATAAAGAACGGAATCGTCGCCAGTGGAAACTTGTTGATGGAAGAAAACATCTCTTTCACCGACACCAACATGTTCACGTTGCCCACATATTAACGAGTCAACTAAATGTGTCCTATCGAAACTGGTATCGCTCCCTCTCCCTCGGGGAGAGAAGTGGCTTCGCAAAACTGAACAGTGGAATAAGTGGAAACTCTGGGCCTCACGCTGGACCGATGACGGTCTGGCAAGCAGGAGTTACAGATGAA
>JAYVNO010000131.1:0-14986 GCA_043758415.1 Burkholderiales bacterium | reverse complement strand
CCGTGACTTTGAACACCACGATCTTAACAATCAAGGCTCTCAGCCTTCCCTACAACCCGCTCCACGCTTCGTTCTGACCCTTAAGGTAGTGGCATGGGGGTCGGCGTCGATTTAGCAGCTTTCCGTCAAGAGCCTCGTTCAATATGGGCAAGTCGGCTGCTTTGAAGGTAACTCAACAAACGTGCAAAATACCGCTCAGCCTCTTTGCAGTAGGGCATAGCGGCTAAAGTTGATACTTATTTTTGCCTTAGCCGCTACCTCACGGCCTCAATGAGTTCAATATCTTTCTTGAGTAGTTGATTGGCCAATGCGCCCACGTCTACTCCCTTGGCCTGAGCGCGATCGGTGAGATAGCGCTGGGTATTCATCATCGAGATAAATCGGCAGTCGCAGCCTCATACCGGGGCGGTAGAACTTGCCGCGCACGCCCTTGGAAAATCAATCTCGCGGGCATATCGTCATCGGCACGATCATCGGTGGGTTGGGTCACTTGAACGTTCATCGAGTCACCTTGGCAAGACTAGATTGAGCGCCGCGCAGTAGTGCGGCGCGAACAATAAAAAATCACAGATTCACGGCAACGCGTCAGCGTGCAGCCTCCTCATACTGCCCACGCGCATGGCGGGTAGCCAGTCGCGCGCATGCATGCGCCGTACTTTGCCTAACATTTCTATGGCGATCACCTCATTTTGCTCCTACCCAAAAATTAGGCGGAGCGAGTTAAACACTTGGCTCAGCTTTCGGTCGGCGGCAACACCTGTTGCGCTATCGCGGAGTCACGCGGTGAAATTGTGGGCAGCGGTCGCGTTCTGGATCAGGATGACGCTCGCGGCAGCGGCCATGGGCAGGACTCGTGATTTCACAATGCGCTCCTACGAAAATTCAGGTGACGCTGTGCCATGATGCTGTGCGCGCTTCTCGGGGTGCGCAGCGCACGCACATGCGGTCCAGTCGGTGGCGGGTGGCGCACCTTACATGAATTAAAGTAAGCCCTAAACTCGCCTTTGAGAGTGCGTTTAAAGCACGTCTGCGATGTCGGTTCACGCCAAACGCTTGGCTATGTACACGCTTTCGCCGTGCAAAAATTATGCCCGTTAAACAACTGCGCGCGTCGACCGTCGATGATTGCACACTATCAGCTCAACATGCACGCTCAATTGACCCACATCCGCGCCATCGCCATCGACCTCGATGGCACCCTGCTCGACACCATTCCCGACCTGTGCGGCGCGGTTAATCTAGTGCTGGCGGATTTGAACTTCGCACCGCTGTCCATTGATCTGGTCAAAACATTCGTCGGCAAAGGGCTTGGCGAGCACATGCGCAAGTCGTTGCGCGCAGCGATGGGGCGTGAAGCCGATGAGGCCGAGAAGGCGCATGCGATGGATTTGTATCGCGCGCATTACGCGGCGCACATCGCGGATCAGACGACGATTTATCCCGGTGTTATTGAAGGGCTCGACGCGTTCAAGTCGCGCGGCTTGCCTATGTCGGTGGTGACTAACAAATGGACGACCAACACCGATACACTGCTCGCGCACTTCAAGCTCAGCGCGTATTTCGATCACATTGTGTGCGGCGACACGTTGACCAGCAACAAGCCTGATCCCGGCATGATGTTCTATTCGGCGGGGCGCTTTGGCGTGCATCCGCGCGAGATGTTGATGATTGGCGACTCGGGCAACGACAGCCGTGCGGCGCAGGCGGCGGGCTCGCCTGTCGTGCTGATGACGTACGGCTACAGCGAAGGTGCAAGTCTCATCGATTTGCGTGCAAACGCAATCGTGAGTACATTTACGGACATTCCCGCTCTGCTTGATGTCAACTAGAGCACGCGCCCTCACCCCCGGCCTTCGCCGGGGCAGGCTCCAACCCTCTCCCCGAGGGAGAGGGAGCCAACCGGTAAACACAACATGTTCCTGTCAGTTCGTTCTTGGTGGCAAAGCTCTGGAGGTTGGTGGCGTTAGCCATTCAATCTAGCTCTTTGCGCCAGTTGCGGGCGCATGCGCCCAGTTTCCGAGTGCCGCAACCAAGAACCATTCGCTGACTTTTCTGGATATGTTGCATCATGACCGAACAAGAATTTCTGAAGCTTGCTCAACAAGGCTTCACCCGCATCCCGCTGGTCGAAGAGACGCTCGCGGATCTTGACACCCCGCTGTCGATTTATCTCAAACTCGCCAATGATCGCTACACCTTTCTGCTGGAATCAGTCGTTGGCGGTGAGCGGTTTGGTCGCTATAGTTTCATCGGTCTGCGCACCCGCACCCGCATCGAGGTGAGGGGGCAGGAGGTCACGCATATCACGCCGCTCGGGCCGAACAAGCAGACGGTGGCCGATCCGCTGGACTACATCGCCGCGTATCAGGCGCAGTTCAAGGTGGCCACCATTCCCGGGCTGCCGCGTTTTTGCGGCGGGTTGACCGGCTACTTCGGTTTTGAGACGGTTGGCTACATTGAGCCGCGGGTGGGCAGGCGCTACGCCGAAAAGCCGAATGTCGATCAATTGGGCGTGCCCGATATTCTGCTGCTGCTCACTGAAGAATTGGCGGTCGTCGACAGTTTGTCTGGGACGATTTCGCTGATTGTTTATGCCGATCCGTCGAAACCGGACGCGTTTCAACGCGCGAACGAGCGACTCGCTGAGTTGCGTGCAAAGCTGCGTGAGCCTGCGAAGTTGCCGCTGCAACACGCAACGAAGGTCGTACAAGCTCAATCACAAATGGGCGAGGCCGCCTACGTTGGCGCAGTGCAAGTCTGCAAGGACTACATCGCGGCGGGCGATTGCATGCAAGTCGTGCCGTCGCAGCGCATGGTGATGGATTTTCCGGAGCCGCCAATTTCGCTGTATCGCGCACTGCGCACGCTGAATCCGTCGCCCTACATGTTCTTCTATAACTTCGGCGACTTTCACGTGGTCGGCGCATCGCCGGAAATCCTCGTGCGCAAAGAAGGCGAATCGGTCACTGTGCGCCCGATTGCTGGCACCCGCAAGCGCGGCATGACGCGTGAAGAAGATGATGCGCTGGCTGACGAATTGCTGGCTGATGAAAAGGAGATTGCGGAGCATGTCATGCTCATTGATTTGGGACGCAACGACGTGGGTCGTATCGCTAAGACAGGCTCAGTCGTCGTCAAGGACAAGATGATCATCGAGCGCTATTCGCACGTGATGCACATCGTGAGCAACGTCGAGGGAATACTTAAGCCTGGCACCAACAACATCGACGTGCTGCGCGCCACATTTCCGGCAGGCACATTGTCCGGCGCACCAAAGATTCGCGCGCTGGAAATCATTCATGAAGTTGAGCCGGTCAAGCGCAATATTTACGGTGGCGCGGTGGGCTACATGAGCTATCAGGGCGACATGGATATGTGTATCGCTATTCGCACAGCGGTGATTCAAAACGGAAAGTTGTACGCGCAGGCTGGTGCCGGCATCGTGCATGATTCCGAGCCGAAGAAAGAGTGGGAAGAAACGCTGCAGAAGGCGCGCTCAGTGCTGCGCGCGGCGGAGATGGTGCAAAAAGGTTTGGATGGGGTGGCTGCATGAGCGGGCGCCTCGGTTTGTCCCCCCTCCCCTTGCGGGAGAGGGCTAGGGTGAGGGGGCACTTGGCGAATAGCTTTCGCGGGAATTGCTCTACACGCTTACCCCTCACCCCCACCCTCTCCCGCAAGGGGAGAGGGGGTTACTCTCTCGCACAATCGGGAGCGAATCTATGAACAAAATCATCGACCTACGCAGCGACACCGTTACCCGCCCAACTGCGGGCATGATCAAAGCAATGAGCGCTGCGCCCGTCGGCGACGACGTGTGGGGCGACGATCCGACGGTTAATCGCTTGCAGGCCATGATGGCAAATGCAACGGGGAAGGTTGCTGCGCTGTTCTTCCCGTCGGGAACACAAAGCAATCTGGCCGGACTAATGTCGCATTGCGAACGCGGCGACGAATACATTGTGGGCCAGATGGCGCACACCTACCGCTGGGAAGGTGGCGGCGCAGCGGTGCTCGGCAGCATTCAGCCGCAGCCGATTGAGCAGGAAACAGACGGCACCATGCCGCTCGCCAAGATTGCCGCAGCCATCAAGCCGTTCGGGCCGGGCCTCGGCACACACTTCGCGCGCACGCGATTGCTTGCGCTGGAGAACACCTGGGGTGGCCGCGTGTTGCCGCAGGCCTACGTTTTGGAGGCGGCGGCATTTGCACGCAGCAAGGGCTTGAACGTGCATCTCGATGGTGCTCGCGCGTTCAATGCGGCGGTCGCCAGCGAGACAACGATTGCAGAAATTCTTGCGCCGTTTGATTCGGCGTCACTATGCATTTCCAAAGGTCTCGGTGCGCCGGTTGGTGCGGTGCTCGTCGGCGAACGGGCGTTCATCGAGCGCGCGCATCGCTGGAGGAAGATGCTCGGCGGCGGCATGCGTCAGGCGGGTTACGTGGCTGCGGCATGCATTTACGCGCTGGAGAACAACGTTGAACGCCTGCACGACGATCACGAGAACGCCGCTGCGCTTGCAGAGGGTTTGCGTGATGTCGAAGAAATCACGGTACTTGCGCAAGCAACCAACGTGGTGTTTCTGAACATTCCAGAAGCGCAGGCTAAGCAACTTGAAGCGTTCCTCAAAGATCGCGGCATGCTGATGCAGGGTGTCTACGCGGCGCGGCTGGTGACGCATCTTGATGTGTCGCGCGCCGACGTTGACGCGTTTGTCGTTGCCGTAAAGGACTACTTCAAAGGGGCTGCCAAATGATGCTGCTCATCGATAACTACGACAGCTTTACCTACAACCTCGCGCAGTATTTCGGCGAGCTCGGTCAGGAAGTAGAAGTCATCCGCAACGATGCAATTGATCTAGCGGGCATTGCGGCGAAAAAGCCCGAACGCATCGTTGTTTCGCCGGGTCCGTGTACGCCCAATGAGGCGGGTATTTCGGTGCCGCTGATCAGGGAATTTGCGGGCAAATTGCCGATTCTCGGTGTGTGCCTGGGGCACCAAAGTATTGGTACCGCGTTCGGTGGAAACATCGTTCGCGCGAAGCGCGTGATGCATGGCAAGACCTCCACGGTCACGCACAACCGGCAGGATTGCTTTTCTGATATCCCGACGCCATTCACTGTGGTGCGCTATCACTCGCTGGTGATTGATCGTGAAACGATGCCGAAAGAATTGTCCATCACCGCAGAGAGTGACGATGGCGAAATCATGGGCGTGCGCCACAAGACGCTGCCAGTCTGGGGCGTGCAGTTTCACCCTGAGTCGATCATCACCGAGCACGGTCATGATCTGCTCAAGAACTTTCTGTCTTTATAGGGTGCGCTCCGCGCACCAACCCATGACATGGTGCGCCGAGCGCACCCTATAAAAAAGGTTTCATCATGCCCATTTCCATTTCAGAAGCGATCCAGCGCACGGTCGATCACCGCGAGATTTTCGAAGACGAGATGCTCTCGTTGATGCGCAAACTCATGAACGGTGAGTTCACCTCGGCGCAGACAGCCGCATTTTTGCTCGGCCTCCGCGTCAAGAAAGAAACCATCGGCGAGATCGCTGCGGCCGCCAAGGTAATGCGCGAGCTATCCACCAAGGTCCCGGTCGAAAACGAGCCCAATCTGGTTGACATTGTCGGCACGGGAGGTGATTTGTCGCACACTTTCAACATCTCTACCGCGTCCATGTTCGTCGCGGCTGCCGCTGGCGCAAAGGTCGCTAAACACGGCAATCGTGGGGTGTCGTCAAAGAGCGGCGCAGCAGACGTGCTGGAGGCGCTGGGCGTCAACATCATGCTGATTTCAAGCCAGATTGCGCAGTGCATCCAGCAGACCGGCATCGGCTTCATGTTCGCGCCGAACCATCATCTTGCGATGAAGGCTGTTGCGCCGATTCGCCGCGAGCTGGGTGTGAAAACCATCTTCAACATTCTCGGCCCTTTGACCAATCCGGCCAGCGCGCCGAATACGATGATGGGTGTGTTTCACGCTGACCTCGTGGGCATTCAGGTGAGAGTGATGCAGCGGCTCGGCGCGGAGCATGTGATGGTGGTACATGGTCGCGATTCGCTCGACGAAATTTCGCTTGGCGCGGCCACCCTGGTCGGCGAATTGAAAGACGGCAAGATCACCGAATACGAAATTCATCCGGAAGACTTCGGCTTCACGATGAGCGCCACGCGTAACCTTAAAGTGGACACGCCGGAAGCGTCGAAAGCGATGTTGCTGGCGGCGCTGGATGGCAGTCATTCCGCCGCAGCGAATGTCGTGATGTTGAACGCAGGTGCGGCGCTTTATACCGCTAATGTTGCGCCCACTTTGCGGGACGGCATCGATCTCGCGCGTGCAAGTATTGCCAGCGGCGCTGCGCGTAAAAAAGTGGATGAATTCGCGGCGTTCACGCAGTCGTTTCGAACCAAGCCATTTGTGGCGGGCGAGTGAGTTGCTGCCTCAGCGAAGTCACCTCGTGCAGCGTGAGCGTTTTCTTCATTCAACACCCTCGCCCCCGACCTGCGCCGGGGCAGGCTCTAGTCCTTCCCCTTGCGGGAGAGGGGACAAAGCAGTGAGCGATATCCTCAACAAAATCATTGCCACCAAGCACGACGAAATCGCGGCGTTAATGCGTGCAAAACCGTTAACGGTGATGCGTTCTGACGCCGAGGCGCATCGCGACATTCGCGACTTCGCGGGGGCGATTGAAGCGAAGATTGCCGCAGGCAAAAGTGCCGTCATCGCCGAGGTAAAGAGAGCGAGCCCCAGCAAGGGCATTCTGCGCGAAAGCTTCCTTCCCGCCGACATCGCCAGGAGCTACGAATCAGGTGGCGCGGCCTGCCTGTCGGTGCTGACCGACGCGCCGTACTTTCAGGGTTCAGCTGCGTATCTGAAACAGGCCCGGGCGGTTTGCAAACTTCCTGTCCTGCGCAAGGATTTCATTGTTGACGCCTATCAGGTGTATGAAGCGCGAGCGATGGGTGCTGACTGCATTCTGCTGATCGTCGGCGCACTGGAATTGCATCAGATGCAGGCGCTCGAAGCGTTGGCGCATGATCTCGGCATGGCGGTGCTGGTCGAATCGCATGACGCGACAGAACTCGAAGCAGCACTCACGCTAAAAACCTCGCTCATCGGCATCAACAACCGTGATTTGCGTACGTTTAACGTATCGTTATCGACGACCGTCGAGCTGCTGAAAATGGTGCCCTCGGGCAAGCGCGTGATCACCGAAAGTGGCATCCTCTCGCGCGCCGACGTCGCTCGCATGCGTGAGCAGGACGTGCATGCTTATCTGGTCGGCGAAGCGTTCATGCGCGCGCCCGATCCGGGCGCGGCTCTGGCGGAACTATTTGCGTAGCAAAGTGCTGCTGGGCTTGCGTCGCTGCGAAAAAATAATTGCGCACGCGATCAGCAATGAGAGCAACAGCAACGCCCTCGCGGACAACGTCGGCACGGGTTGAGCCAGTTCGAGGTCGGTCGTGTGTTGAATGGCGAGACTCTCGAAGCCACCAATCGGCGTTCCGGCGAGCGTCACCGGGTTCAGATTGGTGACGGCGAGCGTCGTCGGATTGATCGCAAAGACCTGACCCGGATCGTCGTTGCTGATGCCCCAAACGATGCCGGTAACGGGATCGCCATCAAGTCCAGAGTCAAGCGGATTGACGCTGAGCGAGCCGAGCAGCGTGCTTGCTCCGGACGTCGTGTTAACGCAATACAGCTTGCCGCGATCCGTATTACCGCCGATGCCGAACAGGCCCGACGCGCAGTTGGCCGTGGGTGGCACACCCGCAAGGCCGGATAGCGCGGGGCCGGTGCCGCCAAGCGGGGCTGCACCGCCGGTGGCGGGGTCGACGCGGTACACGACCGCATTCGCCGCCAGATACAGCGTGCCGTTAGTGGTGAAGGTGAGACCAGCGTTGGCCTGAACTTGTGGCAAGCCAGCCAGCAGGCCGACCGCCGTGCAGGCACCCGTCATCGAGGAGCATTTCACCAGCTGCGCGGTGGCCGGACTAACGCCATAAATCTCACCTGCTGCATTCATCGCAAGCGCTTCAATTTTGTTGAAACCGGTCGCCCCGATGACGGTGGCGGCACCGGTGGCCATGTCGACCCGATACAGCTTGCGATCGGCGTCGCTGCGTACGGAGTAGCCGATGGCGGCTGCGAACGCGCCTGTCGCGCCGACGGTAGTTAGGGAAGCCGCAAGCGCCACAGCGTATGCTGCCGTTCGGACCCACCTCCGTAAAATAAATGCCACTAATGATTCCCTGCTATTTATCAAAATTTTGACAGGAATCGCCCACCGCTGCAAACCGACGACTTCTAGTGAGCGAGCGCTTACCGTCTATGCATGCCATTTATGTCGTCATTCGGAGACGGTTCGCTGGGTGTCAACTGTGCGCCTCTATGGTGGGTTTTCGTTAACGGCTTTGTCAAAAAATCGTTATCCACATAGGGATTAGGCGTCGATTATATGGACAGTCGACAATGAACGAATTGACACCCCAGGCCCACGCAAATAGACCACCTTCTGGAAAAGTTGATGCAAGTTTGAATGACGCCCCCAGGTTTTCGCTTAAAAGTGAGCGCACGCTGCTAACGGCAACAGCCTGTGCCGTCGCACTGCCCTTAATGTGCGCCTATCAACAGCCGCCGCTTCCGGCGTTTTTCAGTCAGGCGCTGGCGGTTGCACTGTGGTCGGGCGTATTACTTTTGCTCACACTTTCGTCAGTACGGGCGTTGCGCCTCGGCAACATTCAGTGGACAACGGCGCATGTCGCGTCGCCGGTTGCGTTGTGGTCGCTGTTGCTAACAGTGCTGATTGGCCATATCGCAACCGGGATGACGCCCACTTTTATTGCGGCGCCGATTGCGGTGAATCTCGGGTTGGCGCTGCTGCTGAGCGCCGCGATCAGCATGGGCTCGCTCGACGCGCCGAGGCTACGCCGCTTGTTGCAGGCGCTGCTGATTGGCATTCTGATTGCCGCGCTGTTTAACGCGGGTGTGGCGCTGATACAGATGGCAGCCCCCGGCTGGGCTGATGACAACTGGATCGCGCGCACCGTGCCGCCGCACGACCGCGCCAGCGGCAACCTGCGGCAGCCGAATCAACTCGCTACGTTGATGCTGTGGGGTCTGCTCGCGACGAGTTATTTTTGGCGACAGCAGCCGATCCGCTGGCTGGTCTTCAGCGCGCCGCTGCTGGCCACGCTGGTGGCCACCGGCTCCCGCACCGGCATGGTCAGTTTGCTGTTGATCGTGATCGTCGCGCTGTCGCGCTCGCGGCGGGTGCGTGGCTGGGGCGTGAAAGGCTGGCTAACACTGCTGATCGCTGTGCTTCCGCTGGCGTGGTTTGCCGAGAGCGTTTTCACACGCAGTACGGCCAACGTTGCGCTGTCGTTACGGCTGGCGCTGTGGCGCGACGTGCTGGAAGTCGTGGCGCTTCAGCCTTGGTTCGGCGTCGGCTGGGGGCAGTTCAATTTTGGGTGGACGCTAACGCCGCTATCCGCGCGCGCTGGCGATGTGTTCGACCATGCGCACACGTTGCCGCTGCATCTGGCAACCGAACTGGGTGTACCGCTGGCGATGCTGGTGATCGGCGCGTTGGGCGTGATGTTGTGGCGCGCGCGCATGGCATTGCGCGCCAACGAGGGGTTGATGGTGGGATTATTGCTGGCCACCATGCTTTTGCACAGCCTGTTTGAATACCCCTTGTGGTTCAGCTACTTTTTACTGCCGTCAGCGCTGTTGCTGGCATGGTTGGTGGCGGCGGGTGCGCCTGTAGTTGCTAATTCAAATGTTGCAATTTCAACGGCAAAATTTCGCAGGTTGAAATTGAACAATGCGTTTGCGCTGGCCGCAGCGCTGTTACTGCTGAGCGCGTTTTTCGCGACACGCGAATACCGGAAGCAGGTGGCGGTCCACCGCACGGTCGGTGTGCCCGAAGCGCTAACGCGGGCCATCGTCACCGCGCGCCAAAGCCCGCTGTACGGGGATTTCGGTGACTACGCGGCAATCATGCTGGCGGGCGATGCAGCACCATCGGAGTTATTCATGCGCCCGATTCGTCATGTGCTCGATGAACGATTGCTAAGCGCCTATGCGCGCATGCTGGCGCGCACCGGCGAGACAGATCGTGCAGCGTTTGTAGTGGCGCGTGCGCGAGAGTTTCCGCCCGACGCTGCATTTGCCAACCTGCCGGTATCGCCTGCGTCGTCCCCTGCGGCGGCAGCGCTTAAGGTTCAGGATTTCCGGAAGTAGCACCACAGCTGTAAGTGCGGCCCTGGCCGCGATGCCACGTCGTTTGCGAAACCGCTTTCGCGCGCGGAGCGCTCCTACAAAGGCGATTTCAGGCGCCGAAACAACACATCCCGCACCTCGTGCCCGAGCTTGATGCCGCGTCGCTCAAACTTGGTCTCGGGTCGCCACGCGGGCCGTTCTGCATAACCCTCCGCTGTGTTCGCGAGCAGCGGCTCTGCGGATAATACCTCCAGCATTTGCTCTGCATACGGCACCCAGTCGGTTGCGAGATGCACATAACCGCCGACTGCCAGTCGCGATGCAATCAGTGCGACAAGGGGTGGATTGACGAGACGACGTTTGTGATGCCGCGCCTTGTGCCAGGGGTCGGGAAAATAAATGTGTACGCCCGCAAGTGAGCCCGCTGCGATCATGTGCATCAAGACCGCCACCGCATCATGAGCGATCACCCGCACGTTTGTGAGCGCCTGTTCATCGAGCAAATTGCACAAATTGCCGACGCCCGGTGGATGCACTTCGACCGCGATAAAGTTGTTTTCAGGCTGCGCGGCGGCGATCTCGGCGGTGCTCGCACCCATGCCGAAGCCAATCTCAAGCACGGTCGGGGCAGTCCGCCCGAAAGTATGCGCCAAATCAATCCATGATGCGGCATAACTCACGCCATGCCGAGCCATGCCCTCGTTCAACCCACGCGTCTGCTTCGCCGTCACGCGACCTGCGCGCAGAACGAAACTGCGGATCGCGCGATGCTTCAAGCCCTCGCCAGCGAGCACCCTAGCCGGAGCCGCGTCACTCACGGTAGCAACACCGTCCAGCGAGGATCGGAGAGATCAAGATTCGTCGATCCGTTCTTGCCGCCTTCGGTGTAGTCCACGATCAGTCGCCGTGGCGCACCCCACGACACGCCAGCATCCGTCCACGGTGTGCGCGGGGAAAACACACGCTCGCGCGCAGGGCCGCGACGCTCAAAGCGCCACACCGTTAGTCGGTTCTCACAACCATCAGCACAAAAATCGGCCGTGACGAAATAGCGTCCATCGTTGTTGAAAAAAGGCTCGTTAGGCAGTTCGGTAGTGCTCGCCATGATGCCACCGCCTCCGGTGCTAGGTGTCCCGCGCTGCACAAGGACAAAATCAAGTTTGTCAGCTTGCGCACGATAAAGCACCACCGCGTCCGACACCGCGTGATACGAGAAGAAGCTGACGTTGGGCCCCGCTTCGCCCGGCTTGTCCTCAAAGATAAAGGGCGGCTCGCCGGGCACCGTCACTGCCAGCAAGTTGCCCGAGCGCTTGACCACGCCAGCGATGGCCGTCGCCCGACCCATCTGCTGCGCTTCAATTTTTTTACCGCAATCAGCAGGATCGCTGGTGTTCACGCACAGTTTGGCAAACTGCTCCTGCGTGGGTGCGGGAACGGTGGCGGGTGCCTGCGCCAGCGCCGCAACGCAGCACGACGCACTGAGCAGCGCGCCGCAGCGCGCCAGATTTTGAATGAGAAATCGCATGCAGCGATTTTCGCATTCGGCAGCAAACACGCTCATCTCGCTGGCGAGTCACCTTGCGGCCTGTGCCTTCAGCGCAGTCGTCGCAGCGCTCGCCACACGTCGGATCATCGATATCGGCGTCACGCTGGCGCACGGGCACCGGGGCATGCGCCGGTCCTGACCGGCAACTACTTCCGCGATGGCCGCTTTGCCGGGGCCGCGCCGCTGCGCTTAAGCCACGCATCCAGCTCGGTGTTGAACTTCTTCGTTTCTGCCAGCAACCAGTCGACAAACGCGCGCACCTCGGAGCGCCCACGTGCTCGCTCCGACACCACGAGATAGCAACCCGCACCGGTCGCCACCGCGATGTCAATGGGTCGCACCAGATCGCCCGACATGTAAACGTCCGCGCCGTAAGTCCGCCCCAACGCCACGCCCTGTCCGCTTTGTGCAGCGAGAAAGGTCTGCATGATGAAGTCGAATTTGAGTTGCGAACGGCCCTTCACTTCAGGCTGGCCGAGCGTGTCAAAAAAGCCAGGCCACGTGGATTGCATCTCCGCTGGCCCACCGGCCGCGCCCTCAATTAGCGTATGCGCGGACAAATCACTCAACGCTTTCAGCTTCGGCGAAACCCGCAAGTAGCTCGGGCTCACCAGCGGGAACAGCACCTCGTCAATCAGCAACATCGCGTCTGGCGGCGCGGCCTCTGCGCGCAGATAACGCACGGCCACGTCAACGTCTTCAACATCAAGGTCGAACACGCGATCAGTCGCGCCGATATCAAGATCAGCGTTCGGTCGCAGCGCGCGAAAACCCTGCAAGCGTGGGATGAGCCACAACGAGGCAAACGACGCGAAGGTGGTCACCGAAACGCGCGGCGAATTCACGTCGCGACGCAGCCGATCCACGCCGTTATCGAAATCAGACAGCACGCGTTGCACCAATGGCAAAAATTCGCGCCCCGCAGGCGTCAACGCAATCTCGCGCGCCTTGCGAACGAAGAGCGAAACACCTAATTCCTCCTCCAAACCCTGCACCTGACGGCTCACCGCAGACTGCGTCAAAGACAGCTCGTTGGCCGCCTGCGTCAGGCTCAGACACCGCGCTGCTGCTTCAAAGCCGCGCACTCCAGCGAGTGTGAGAGGACGAGTTCGTGGGGACAAATGAGAGCTTTGCATGCGCCTTGTGCAGTCTCGACTGCAATCAATTCGTTCGACAGGCGGGAATTATCTATCTTAAATAGCACCCAAGAAACACATTTCGTTTCTTTTTAAGCCCGCAAGGAACACAGCCATGAACAGCAGCCACTTCCCCCTTCCTTTTGCTACCCAAGACTGGAACCTCGGTAAAAACCGAGCGCTATCGTTGCAGGCAGCGCAAGTGAAATCGGTCGAGGCACTTTCCGGCGCGCTGTGGGTCACCGTATCGGGAAGCTCGCAAGACTTCTTTGTGCAAAGCGGCGACTACATCACAATCCCCTGCTCACACGGTCAGGTGGTCATCGAGCCACTCGGCATCGACGCTGTCGTGCGCATCGGCCAACAAGCCGAAGCCATGAGCTGGGACGAGCAGCAGCACTCGTTCTCACACGCTTTGTACGTATCAGTCGTGTGCCCCATCGTGCGCGGTCTGCGCAAAACAGCCGACTGGCTCGACCCGTCGCCGACCGTGGTTCGCGCGCTCTAGACACTTCCGGGCTCGGTCACCACTAAGTCCGCCCCCAACACTTCCCCGCTGCGACGGCACTGTGTGCGGGTATCGCGCCCCGAGCGCGTAGCGCGCCAGAAAGCTTGCCGCCTTTGAAGGCTACCTACGGGATCGGCAGGCCGCAGCGGCACCACTGTGGATTCCCGCCACGGTACTGTTTCGCGAGATTGTTGAGCGCGGCTATACGGGCGGACAAAGCCAGTTGCGCGCCTTCATGCGCACGCTCAAACCCAAGCCGCTCGTGGAAGCTCTGGTGCACTTTGAGACCGCACCGGGTGAGCAGATGCAGGTCGACTGGGCCCGAGTTTCGCGCGTCGGGCACGCCTGCCCTCTACGCTTTCTGTGCAACGCTTGGCTACAGTCGGACAAGCTTTGTTGAATTCGTCAGCGACATGAAAGTCGACACCCTGATTGCCTGTCACGAGCATGCCTTCGCGGCCTTGGGCGGCGTGGTCAAGAAAGTGCTCTACGACAACATGAAGACCGTAGTGCTGGAGCGAGATCATTACGGTCCCAGGCAGCACCGCTTTCACGCCGGGTTTCTCGACTACGCCCATCACAGCGGGTTTGTCATCAAACTGTGTCGCCCGTACCGGGCCAAGACCAAAGGTAAGGTCGGGCGCTTCAACGGCTATCTGCGTCGCTCGTTTTACGTGCCGCTGGTGAGCCGGCTCAGACAGGAGGCCGCAGGGCGTCGCTCGTGCACGCAGAGCATGCTCACCCGCATGGCAGGCTTTCCGGCGATCAAGACCGTGGAGGGCTTCAGCTTCGAGTTTGCCAAGGGTGTTAAGGGGCGTCAAGAAGAGCCAGATCGAGGAGCTCGCTGGGCTTACCTTTATCGAGTGAGGGGAGAACGTGGTGCTGTTGGGGGCCAGCGGTGTCGGCAAAATGGCTACCTGCCGATGAACCGCGAGCAGGCCAATGTGTTCTTCCAGATGATTGTGAGTTTATATGAGAAGGCGAGCATCGTGGTGACCAGTAATCTGTCCTTCGGGCAGTGGGATGACCCTTTGCCCAGGACTCAACCCTCACCGCAGCACTTCTGGACCGGCTGCTGCACCACGCGCACATCGTGGCCATTGCAGGCGAGAGCTATCGGCTGAAGCATCAACGGCAAACCGGGATGGTGCAGGCCACGGAGCAGGCGAGCGCAGCATGAAAGCGCCATGAACGCAGCGTGAGCACAGTAGAACGGCTCGAAATCGCGAACGGTGTAGCGTGCCTTGTTACGGTCGGGCTACGCCCTCCCTACGCAAGGCACGCCACACCGGCGGAACGCAAGAAATAATAGAAGCGAGTGTGTCAGTTTCATTTCGCTGATTGCTAGAAAACTGTATCAGTTTCAAATCGCTGTTGACACCCCTGCTCACACGGTCAGGTGGTCATCGAGCCGCTAGGAGTCAGGGCGGCAGAAAACCGACGCCGAAGAAAGTCGTGATTTCAGGGGTCTTTGACCCCTTGGCAGGGTCGAGAAAATCGAGCCTAAGCGATTCTGAGAGGTCGAAATTCGGATGGTCATTTTCGAATCCTTCTGCCGCCCAGACTCCTAGC
>JAYVNO010000130.1:0-15030 GCA_043758415.1 Burkholderiales bacterium | reverse complement strand
TCGGCGTAGCGCTCCCGCCAGCGTCCGACCTGAATTCGATCCACGCCCAGAATCTCGCCGACCGTCTTGTTGTCAAGTCCGTCCGCGCACAGAAGCACAATGCTTGCTCGGCGCGCCAGACGGACCTCGGAGCGCTGCGAGTCGGCAATCCGGATCAGTCGATGGCGTTCGACTTCACTCAGTTCAATCTGGGTAGCAACTCGCATAGGAGGCAATTATTAACGCGCTTGGTCTATGTGACTCCGCTCGCCCAATTACGTTGCAGCTATTCTGCAACACTACACTAGCTCGTACGCCCTCCCGGTGAGGGAACAAGCGCACTATTGCACCGGCCCGGCGAAGTATTGATTTACCGTTCGGGCTGAGCTTGTCGAAGCCTGCCTCGCACAGGGAAACCCTTCGACGAACTCAGGGCGAACGGGTAAAGCAGTTCAGACTTCACAAGGCCGGATCAATAAGGCTTGACCGGCAAACCCTTCGCCGCACGCTTCGCTTTTTTGTAAGCGCGAATCTCGCTCCGTGTCACCGTGCCATCTTTATTTGCATCGATGACCGCAAAGTTTTTGCATAGGCGCGGCATCGTGCCCGCGCAAGCTTCGGCCTGCGTCAACATTTTGTCTTTGTTGACGTTGGCGTTGGCGAATTTGCCGTTCGACGCTGCCGAGGCAAGCGTCGCCGCCAGAGCCACGACGCTTGTCAGAAACACTGATTTAAGCGCGTTCATAAACCATCCAATGCGTACACGTATTGGCTACGTTATGCATTAACGCTCGGCGAATTAGCGGTAGCGCCAGCCGGCAACTTCGTCGCGTGACAGGTAGCCATCGCGGTTGCGGTCAATGTTGCCGAAGTTGCGCTGCCAATGCGGGTACACGGCGGCTTCTTCGAACGAAATATAGCCATCGCCGTTCGCGTCGGCGTAGTCAAAGCCAGTGCGGGCGGGTGCCGCGTAGGTCACCGTCGCTGGCGCGTAGTAAGACGGCGCAACGTAATTGGGTGCTACGTAAACCGGGGCTGGATAGTTGTAGCCGTAGTTGTTGTTGTAAGCGTAGGCACCGCCCACCGCTGCTGCAACCAGACCGCCAACGATGACCGGGGCGATCCAGCGGTTGCCATGCCAGTAACCACGGTTGGGCGCGTAGTAGCCGCGAACCGGGCCGGGTGCGACGTACGCGGGGCGATAGCCGTTGCTGTAACCGTAACCGCTGCCGTAGCCGTAGTGTTTGCTGTTGTCGGCTGCGCCTGCGGTGGCCGCGGCAAGGGCTGATGCCAGCGCTGCGCCGAGAATGAGGACTTTTTTCATGATGCGTCTCCTTGCTAATTTCGCCGGGTCGGCTGAATTTCGGCACGACTGCCGGACTGCCGGTGAGTAGGTAACGATATAGACGCCCCCGTCGCCTACAAGATGCCATGGAATTACAAATAATTACAAGTCGTCAGTTGGCGACACGGCGACCCGTCGCGCACGCCAGAACTCCTTTAAAATCAAAGGTTTTCCGGCTTTAGAACAAAAATCGTGTCCGCCAGTTCCCATACAGCTGAAGTCGCGCGCCGCCGCACTTTCGCCATCATCTCCCACCCCGACGCGGGCAAAACCACGCTCACCGAGAAGCTTTTGCTGTTCTCGGGCGCAATTCACGTCGCGGGTAGCGTCAAGGCGCGCAAAGCCAGCCGTCACGCCACGTCCGACTGGATGGAGATCGAAAAGCAGCGCGGCATCTCGGTCGCCTCCTCGGTCATGCAGATGATTTATCGTGATCATGTGATCAATCTGCTCGACACGCCGGGACACCGCGATTTTTCTGAAGACACTTATCGTGTGCTCACCGCCGTCGACAGCGCGCTCATGGTGATTGACGCCGCAAACGGTGTTGAGGCGCAAACCAAGCGACTGATCGAGGTCTGCCGTCAGCGCGATACGCCGATCATCACGTTTGTGAACAAAATGGATCGCGAAGGCCTCGATCCAATCGAATTGCTCGACGAGGTCGAGGCCGAACTCGGCATGCCCTGCGTGCCGATGACCTGGCCCGTGGGTCAGGGAAAAGCGTTCGCCGGGATCATCAATCTGCAGACGCAAACCATGCGCGTCTTCGCGGCGGGCGAAGACAAGGTGACCGAGGCCGAGGACATTCCACTGTCCGATGTCGCCACGCTCAAGGCCCGTTTCGGTACCGACTTCGATCAGGCAATACAGAACATCGAATTGCTGACCGGCGCATCGCCCGCGTTTGATCGCGCGGCGTTTTTGGCAGCGAAGCAGACACCGGTGTTTTTCGGCTCGGCCGTGAACAATTTCGGCGTGCAGGAAGTGCTTGACGCGTTGGTCGATCTGGCCCCCGCGCCGCATCCGCGTAACTCCACGAACGCTGACGGTTCGACTACGGAAATTTCGCCCGATGCCGAAGGCTTCTCCGGCGTGGTGTTCAAGGTTCAGGCGAACATGGACCCGATGCACCGCGACCGCATCGCATTCGTGCGCGTGTGTTCCGGCAAGTATTCGCAGGGCATGAAGCTCAAGGTTGAGCGTACGAGCAAAGAGATGCGCCCGACCAGCGTGGTAACGTTTTTGTCGCAGCGTCGTGAGGCGGTGGATGAGGCGTACGCGGGTGACATCATCGGCTTCACCATTCACGGCGGCGTGCAACTGGGTGACACCGTCACTGATGGCGCTAACCGCCAATACACCGGCTTGCCGTTCTTTGCGCCAGAGCTTTTCCAGACGGTAGAGCTGAAAAATCCGCTGCGCAGCAAGCAATTACAACAAGGTCTCGCGCAGCTTGGTGAAGAAGGCGCGATTCAGGTGTTCAAGCCGCAGCTGGGCTCGCTGATGCTGCTCGGCGCAGTTGGTCAGTTGCAATTTGAAGTGGTGCAACATCGCCTCCAATCAGAATACAAAGCCGACATCAAACTCTCCGGCAGCCAGTTCGTTGGTGCGCGCTGGGTAACATGTGATGACGCGGCGGAGATGAAGAAATTCATGGACTACAACGCGGGAAAGCTCGCCTACGACGCCGCCAATACGCTCGCGTATCTGCTCACCTCCACGTACGACCTGCGCCTGACGCAGGAGCGGCATCCGAAGATCGAGTTTCATCCGCTGCGCGAGCACGCAGGCTTAACGCTGGAAAAAGCGGCATAGTTCGGTCTTTGTCATCTGGATCAGCGAAATCATGAGCAATCCGAATCCATCCCGCCCGCTGCGTCTCGCCATAGTTGGCGGTGGCCCCACTTCGTGGATCGGTGGCATGCATCGTCGTGCTGCGCAGTTTGATGGGCTGTGGCAAGTGGTTGCGGGTGTGTTTTCGTCGAAAGCGGATCGCTCGCGTGATGCGGCGGTTGGCCTTGGGCTTGACCCTGCGCGCGGGTACGCGGACGTGGCGTCGATGCTCGCGAGCGAAAAGGCGCGCGACGACGGCATCGACGCCGTCGCGATCATAACGCCGAACGATACGCACTATCCCTACAGCGTTGCAGCACTAGACGCCGGGCTCGATGTCATTTGCGAAAAGCCGGTGAGCGCCACGGCGGCCGAGGCGCGCGACCTTGCGGCGCGCGTGCAGGCGCAGAATCGCGTGATCTGCGTGACGCATACTTACTCGGCGTATCCGATGACGCGTTACGCCAAGCTGCTCATCGCCGAGGGCGCGATTGGTCCGGTGCGTTTTGTGCAGGTGGAATACATCCAGAGCGGTCTGGCGAAGCCCATCGAACAAGGCGCGATGACCGACAACCAGCGCTGGAAGTTTGATGGTGATCGTGGCGGTCTGGCGCTGTCGTTTTCTGCCATCGGTTGTCACGCGCAACATCTGGCTTGCAATGTGGTGGGTCAGAAAATTGCGGCGGTCAGCGCGGACGTCGGCTCGCTGATGCCGGGCCGCACAGTGGTCGACACCATCCTCGCGAACCTGCGATTCGAGGGCGGCGCGCGCGGCCAATACACCATCACGCAAGCCGCAGCGGGCGGCGAGAACGACATTCGGTTGCGCATCTATGGCGAACGCGGGCTGATCGACTGGTCGCATCGCGAAGCGGCGTATCTCAAGCTCAATATCGAAGGCGAAACCGCGCGCACCATCGGTCGTGGCGACGTTAGCCTGCCGCCCGACATCGCGCGTCTGAGCCGCACACCGCGCGGTCATCCCGAAGGCCTGCTGGAAGCGTTCGCCAACGTTTACCGCGAAGCCGCCGAAGCCATCATGGCACGCCGCATCGATCAGGTCGTCACGTCGGTGCAGTACCCAACCATCACCGACGCAGTTCACACGATGGAATTCATCGAAGCATGCATCGCGTCGCACGCAAACAGTGGCGTGTGGACGGCGGTTACGCCATAAATCGCCGCTCGGAGGTTCTGCGGAAATCTCGTTTTGCTATCATTGATAGCGTTCAAGTTGGCTTAGGAGCCTGCCGTGAGCCAATTGGTCGTACGAAACCTCGAACCCGATTTGGTGGAGTCGTTAAAGGCGCTTGCCGCTGCCGCCAACATTAGCGCGGAAGAGCAGCACCGACGCATCTTGCGCGAGGCGCTGGTGCGACCCAAAAAATTGACGTTTGAACAAGTGTTGATGATGATGCCCAACGTTGGACAAGACGAAGATTTTGAACGCGTTCAGGACGCGGGAATGCGACGCGACCCCTTCGATGACGAGTGGAATGCGATGCTTCATGCGCCCGCTGATCGTAACGAGTAGATGTATCTGCTCGATACCAACGTCGTCAGTGAGACGCGAAAAGGCCTTCGCGCGAACGCTGGAGTGCTGCGATTTATGCAAGAAGTCATTGCAAAAGGGCAGCGCACTTACATCGCAGCGCCCAGCATTGGCGAGTTGCGTTACGGTGTTGAGCGGCTGCGTTACCGACGGGATATCGCGCAGGCGATACAAATTGAATCTTGGCTCAACGCGCTATTGCAAGCAGGTACGGGTCGAGTGCTGACGCTCGACGAGCCGAGCGCGCAGACTTGGGGAAGGCTCATGGTGCCGGACAGAACCAATCAAATCGACAAACAAATTGCGGCCATAGCGCTTGTTAATCACCTCACCATCGTGACGCGCAACGTACGCGATTTTCAGACTCAAGGTCTGAGCGTTATTAATCCATTTACCGAAACTCACTAGTGCAAAAAGAACAATTAACAAACTGGCTCGTTGGTGGCATACGTCAGGCTGGATTTCTTCCTGACGTACGCAGCAATTTGCATCGCAGGAACGTTGACGCGACAAGTATTTCAGGAATGCCGAGGTGGGAACGCCCAAAGCAAGCCGATCACGGCGATTGGGCTACGAACATTGCGCTGCAACTGGCAAAACCGCTCGGCAAAAATCCGCGTGAAGTGGCAACTGCGTTGAAGGCTGCGCTCGACGCTGCGCCGCATCCGCTGGTGCAGGAAATCACCATTGCAGGCCCCGGTTTCATCAACATTCGATTGAAACCTGCGGCGAAGTTTTCGGTGGTGGCCGACGTGTTGAAGCTGCGTGACAAGTTCGGTCTCGGTGACGCACGCCGCGGCGAGAAAGTGCTGGTCGAATTTGTTTCGGCCAACCCGACCGGCCCGCTGCACACGGGCCATGCCCGTCAAGCTGCGCTCGGTGACACGCTGTGCAACTTGCTCGAAACCCAGGGCTGCTCGGTGTATCGCGAGTTTTATTACAACGACGCGGGCAACCAGATCGACAATCTCACGCGCTCAGTGCAACTGCGCGCAAAGGGCGTCGTGCCGGACAGTGCGGGCTGGCCGGAGGACGGTTATCGCGGTGAATACATCGTCGAAATTGGCAAATCGTTTGTCGCGCAGCGTGGTGATGTCAACGATGCCGACGCAGTGCGTGCATTCGCGGTGGAAATGTTGCGCGCCGAACAGGACAAAGATTTAACTGCGTTTGGCGTAAAGCCGTTTGACTCCTATTACCTTGAGAGTTCACTGTATTCCGATGGTCGCGTCGACAAGACGGTCACCTCATTACAGTTGTCTGGTCACACCTTCGAGGCCGATGGCGCGTTGTGGCTGAAAACCACTGACTTCGGTGACGACAAAGACCGCGTGATGCGCAAAGCAGCAGGCGGTTACACCTACTTCGTGCCTGACGTCGCGTACCACGTCACCAAGTGGGAGCGAGGCTTCACGCAGGTGGTGAACATTCAGGGCACCGATCATCACGGCACCATTGCGCGTGTGCGTGCGGGATTGCAGGCGCTCGATATCGGCATTCCGAAAGGCTACCCGGACTACTTGCTGCATTCGATGGTGCGGGTGATGAAGGGCGGTGAGGAAGTGAAGATTTCCAAGCGAGCCGGCATGTACGTCACGCTCGGCGAATTGATCGAATGGGTAGGGAAAGACGCCGTGCGCTTCTTTCTCGTGTCGCGCAAGGCCGATAGCGAATTCACGTTTGACATTGATCTGGCGCTGTCGCAAGGCGAAGAAAATCCGGTGTATTACGTGCAATATGCGCACGCACGAATAAGCTCGGTATTGCGTGATGGCGGCATCGCGACTGAGGCGCTAGCTGGTGCCGATTTAACCGCGCTGACTCACGAAAAAGCGGAGTCGCTGGCGGTGAAAATAGCCGATTTTCCGGCATTGCTCGCGACCGCGGCGCGTGAGCTGTCTCCGCACTTGTTACCGTATTACCTTCGCGAAGTCGCCGCATCCTTTCACACCTATTACAACGCGGAGCGGTTTCTTGTTGACGAGGTGCGTGATCGCACCGCGCGTCTCGCGCTAGTGGCCGCGACCGCACAAGTGTTAAAAAATGGCCTGCAATTGCTCGGCGTGTCGGCACCTGAGAGAATGTGAGTTGTGGACACCTCTGAACTCAAGACAGGTACTTTTTTCTTCGGCGGACTGATCGGTTTTGTGACCGGTCTGGTCGTTGCTGGGGTGATCGCCATCTGGATTTATCAGTCAACGCCGTTTCGGCCAGAAACTGCGCCACTGGCGAAGCTTGAGCCGGTCAAACCCAGGGTTGAAGCCAAGCCTACGGGCCAGACTGGCGAGCTGGCCAAGGACGAAAAAAAGCCTGAGTCCGAACGCATTGTGGCGCCCGGTGCGCGCCCGGATGCAAGCACACAGGCACGCGCCGCAAGCGACGCGCCTGCCGCCAAAAACGCGTCTAAAGCTGATCCATTCAAAGCCGCTGCAGCCACGCCAGAGCCCTCGCCCAGTGCTGAGCCGCGCAGCCGCCTGTGGCTGCAGGTGGGTGCCTACGTCAATCGGCAAGATGCTGAAAATCAACGCGCGCGTTTTGCCGTGCTCGGCTATGAGGCGCAAATTCAGAGCGCCGAAGTTGCTGAAAAGGGCACCGTCCATCGCGTGCGCGTCGGCCCCTATCGTGACCCCGACGAAGCGGGCAGGGTGCGTGGCGATCTTGCCCGCCAAGGCATTGAGGTCACCGTCGTCAAACCGCAGTAAGCGCAAGGACGCTCACCGGTCATCGAACTAAACGCCACGCGCGTTAGTCGTAACAGCGCAGAACAGCAATTCAAACAAACCCCGGAGACAGACATGAAAGGTTGGGCGAAATCCCTCAAATGGTTGACCGTCGGCGTGGGCTTCATGGCCGCATCGATGGCAGCGTCGGCGCAAGAACAACTGGCCGAAGGCAAGGAATATCAGCGCCTGAAAGCACCGCAAACGGTCGAATCCGGCGCCAAGATTGAAGTCATCGAGTTCTATAGCTACGGCTGCAACCACTGCCGCGACCTCGAAGAATTTCTCGGCCCGTGGACGAAAAAAATACCCGCCGACGTCGCCTTCAAACGCGTGCCGGTTGCCTTCCAGTCGGCCTGGGTCAATCTGGGCAAAATTTATTACACGCTGGAAGCGCTGGGTCGCGAAGACCTGACGCCCAAAATATTCCTGGCTATCCACGGCGGTGGCGTTAAATTGTTCGAGGAGAAAGTATTTTTCGACTGGGCTGGCAATAATGGCCTCGACACCAAAAAAGTTGAAGAGATGTGGGGCTCGTTTGCTGTCAACAGCAAAATGAATCGCGCTAAAACGCTGGCAGCGAATTACTCGGTCGACAGCGTGCCAATGGTCTTCGTCGACGGCAAATTCAAAGTGCAACCGGCTCAGCTCAAAGGCTCGCACAAGGATGTTCCAGCAGCGCTCGACTTCCTGATTGCCAAGGCTCGGACTGAGCGCAAGAAGTAAGCTGCTCGCTAAAACTCAAGTGATGAAACCGCCGCCGCGTGCGGCTTTTTCATTGCCGAGGCGCTACAAATTAAGCGCAATTCACAACCCGTTGGAGACGACATGATGACCCCGTTGCGAGTGATGAAATGTTTCGCGCTTATGCTGACTGCAACGTCAATGTCGTCGGCCATCGCGCAGACGCAGTTCGCTGAGGGCGCGCACTATCAACGCCTGAAGAATCCGCAGGCGGTAGAGTCAGGTGCGAAGATCGAGGTCATCGAATTTTTCAGCTACGGTTGCCCGCACTGCCGTGATCTTGAAGAGTTTCTCGGACTGTGGATTAAGCGGGTGCCCGCTGACGTGAGCTTCAAGCGAGTTCCGGCGTTGTTTCAGCTGCCGTGGATCAATTTGACCAAGGTCTATTACACGCTTGAAGGCTTGGGGCGCGAGGACTTGTCAGAAAAAGTGTTTCTCGCCGTTCACACTTCGGGGTTGAAATTAAATGAGGAAAAAGTGTTTTTTGAATGGGCTGGCAACAACGGCCTTGACGTGAAAAAGACGCAGGAGATGTGGGGTTCGTTTGCTATCAACAGCAAGATGAATCGCGCAAAAACGCTGGCGATGAATTATGAATTGGACGGCGTGCCCACACTGTTTGTCGATGGCAAATTTAAATTGCAACCCACCACCGAAGGTCAGGGGCCAGTCGCGCACAAAAATGCGCCTGCGGCACTGGACTTTCTTATTGCTAAAGCTCGCACCGAACGCAAGAAGTAGTCATGAAGGAGCGGCGAGCGCCCCGATCCGCGAACACACATTTCGCGCTAATATTTTACCGCTCCGACGAAAACTTATGCTGCGGCAAATGGCCACTTTGATGGGAATCAAGCGGCCTTTTCTTTTCTGCTCGCATCCCCAACGTTAACGCCATGACTCAATTCCATGACGCGCTGGGCGTCCCACATTTTCCGCTGCCAAACCCCGCTAACGCGCGTATCGCCTGTCTTGTGCCGTCCATTACCGAGACGTTATTTGCGATGGGTTTGGGCGCGCAGGTTGTCGCACGCACCGGCTTCTGCATTCACCCCGATCCTGCCGTACGCGACGTGCCGAAAGTCGGTGGCACCAAAGATGTGAACGTGAGCAAATTGTTGGCGCTGGAGCCGACGCATGTCATCGTCAATATCGATGAAAACCGCAAGGCAACAGTCGATCAATTGCGCAAAATGATTCCGCATGTGATCGTCACGCACCCGCTGCTTCCCGACGACAATGTGGCCTTGTTTCGCCTGCTCGGTCAGGCGTTTGCAGCAGATGAAGCAGCGCTTCGGCTTACGCGCGAACTTGCGGTTGCGCTGGCTTTGGCCCGATCCGTCGGTGCCTCGATGCCATCGGAAACGGTGCTCTACGCGATCTGGAAGAACCCGTGGATGTCGGTGTCGCGTGACACTTACGTCAGCGCAATGCTCGCCACCGTGGGCTGGAAAACGCTGCCGATTCAAGCGGAAAAACGCTACCCGGAAGTGGCGCTCAATGACAGGATCTGGCAACACGCGGAGCGCATTCTTCTCTCGTCGGAACCCTATGCTTTTGGCGATGAGCACATCGCGGAGTTGAGCGATGCAATGGGCTTGACGCAACCCGTTCAGTTGATCGACGGCGAAATGGTGAGCTGGTATGGTGTGCGCGCGATTGCTGGGCTGCGTTACTTGGCGAATTTGCGCGAAAATTTGCACACCAAAGGCATACAGCTTTCAGCTGAAAGCCCGCAGGTCTTGGGGCTAGCTACGTAAAAGTGACAAAGTCGATAAATGGCGTTTATCGAAGCTATTCCCTGATTAAATGAGGCTTTCAGAAAAAAGCTATAGGGTGCGCTACGCGCACCAAACGGGCAATTTACCGCTCGTTCGAACCGGACCTCGACCGTTCACGCTTGGTGCGCGGAGCGCACCCTATTCCGTCGCAGCGAGCCTTTGCCGGATGCTCGCCTCAATCCCTGTAGCGTCCAACCCGACCGATGCCAGCATCAACGCCGGGTCGCCCTGATCGATGAAGGTGTCGGGCAAACCGAGCTGAATGACGCGGATTTTCATCGCGTTGCTGGCAACGAATTCGGCGACCGCGCTGCCTGCGCTGCCTTGCACGCTCGCCTCTTCCACCGTCACCAGCACCTCATGCGTCAACGCGATTTCGCGCAGCAGGGATTGGTCCAACGGTTTGATGAAACGCATGTTGACGACGGTGGCGTTGAGCTTCTCGCCGACGACAAGCGCCGGATGCAGCATCGAGCCCCAGGCCAGAATTGCGATCTTTTCACCCTTGCGACGCACCTCACCTTTGCCCAATTCGAGCGGGGCAATCGTCGCGCCTGCCACGCCGTGCGCTGCGCCGCGCGGGTAGCGCACCGCTACCGGGCGGTTGAGCGCAACGGCCATCGACAGCATCGCGCGCGACTCGGCGGCACTGCTCGCAGACATCAGAATGATGTTGGGCAAGCAGCGCAGATAAGCCACGTCAAATGACCCGGCATGCGTCGGGCCGTCCGCGCCAACCAGGCCCGCGCGGTCAATCGCGAATACGACAGGCAGGTTCTGCAACACCACGTCGTGAACCAGCTGGTCATAGGCACGCTGCAAAAACGTGGAGTAAATCGCGACCACCGGCTTCATGCCCTCGCACGCGAGGCCCGCCGCGAAGGTCACGCTGTGCTGCTCGGCGATGCCGACGTCAAAATAGCGCTCGGGATACGTCGTGGAGTAGCGCACCATGCCCGAGCCCTCGCCCATCGCGGGGGTGACGGCAACGATCATCGGATCAGCGGCGGCCGCGTCACACAGCCAGTCACCGAAAATTTCGGAGTACGTGGTTTTCGGCGCTTTCCCAGGGTCGGCAGGCGTCGGTGGAATGCCCGCGACGTGGTCGAATTTCGGCACGCCGTGATACAAAATCGGATCGTCTTCGGCGCGCTCGTAACCCGCACCTTTTCTTGTCAGCACGTGCAGAAACTGGGGGCCCTGGCGATCCTTCACTTTGTTTAACGTATCGACCAGTAAATTAATATCGTGCCCGTCAATCGGGCCGATGTAATTGAAGCCAAATTCTTCCCACATGGTGCCCGGTAAAACCATGCCCTTCATGTGTTCTTCCCAGCGCCGTGCGAAGCGCGACATCAGGGGTGTGGCCGAGAGCACACTCTTGCCCACGTTGCGCACTTTGTCGTAGGTGTGGCTGGCGAGCAGCCGCGACAGATATTTGTTGAGTGCACCCACCGGTTCGCTGATCGACATCTCGTTGTCATTCAGAATCACCATAATGTTGGCGTCCATCGCGCCAGCATTATTGAGCGCCTCGAAAGCCATACCAGCGCTCATCGCACCATCGCCAATCACGGCGACCACGCGGCGGTGTTCGCCTTTGGTTTTTGCCGCAACGGCCATGCCGAGCGCCGCAGAAATACTGGTTGACGAATGGGCCACGCCAAAGGTGTCGTATTCGCTCTCGTCACGCTTCGGAAATCCAGCCAGACCCTTCCACTGGCGCAAGCTGTTCATGCGATCACGGCGACCGGTCAGGATTTTGTGCGGGTAACACTGATGGCCAACATCCCACACCAGCCGGTCATGCGGTGTATCGAAGCAGTAATGCAGCGCGACGGTTAACTCCACCACGCCAAGATTCGACGACAAATGGCCGCCCGTTTTCGCCACAGAGTCGAGCACGAAAGTGCGCAGTTCATCACATACGGCAACGAGCGCCGTCTGTGGCTGTTGCCGCAGTTGCGCGGGCAGATTAATCGATTCAAGCAGGGACATGGGCGCGAGACTTTCTAGGTGGTTCGCTGATGTTTAAGTTGGGAAACACTGAATAATGCGTCTCCCCGGCGTAGGCCGGGGCCCACGAGCTTCGCAACGCGTTGATTTTGTGGGCACGTGGATCCCGGTCTACGCCGGGAAGACGAAAGTTTTGCTTTTTCAGCGTCTCGCTAAGCATGACGACTCGCCATCGCTCGCGCGAGATCGACCAGCCGTGACGTATTCAGGCTTAAAGGCAGTGCGGCAATCGCCTCAGAGGTGAGGCGTTGCGCATACTGAGTTGCCGCCTCGATTCCCATCAACGACACAAAGGTCGGCTTGCCGTTGGCGGCATCTTTACCCGCCGTCTTGCCAAGAATAGCGCTGTCCCCGGTGGCATCAAGCACGTCATCGACCACCTGAAACGTCAAGCCGACTTTTTGCGCGTAAACCGTAAGTGCCGCCAGTGTGTTTTCATCCTCTTCGGCAAGCAACGCCGGGATCACGATAGCGGCTTCAAACATGGCACCGGTTTTCATCGCGTGCATCTCTTCGAGCGCCGCCAGCGTCATCGGCTCGCCGACGTTGGCCAGATCAATGGCCTGACCACCGGCCATGCCGTACGCGCCGCTCGCCTCCGCCAGTTCATGCGTGGCGGCGACGACGCCCGCCGCCGTCGCCGGTGCGCCGAGCAATACAGCGAACGCCAGCGGCTGCAAGGCGTCGCCCGCCAGCATCGCCGTGGCGTCGCCAAACACCACATGGCTGGTTGGCTTGCCGCGCCGCATGTCGTCGTTATCCATGCACGGCATGTCGTCGTGGATCAATGAATAGGCGTGAATCATTTCGACCGCGACGGCGGCGTGGTCGGCCAGCTCGGCGCTGGCACCAATTGTCTCGGCACTTGCGTACGCCAGCAACGCTCGCAGCCGCTTGCCGCTGCCGAGTGCGCTATAGCGCATGGCCGTAAGCAAGCGCCCCGATGGCAGCTCAGACGCAGGCGTCCAGCGCATGAGTGCCGCCTCGACCCGCGCGCGATGTGCCGTGGCCCATTGATCAAACCCGGAGCTGGACATCCTTCAGTCCAGTTGAAACGGTTTCAACACATCGCCTTCAAGCACTTTGACCTGTTGCTCGACCTGCGCCAGCTCCCCCTGCGCGTATTTCAGCAGTTCCGAGCCGCGTTTGTACGCCGCGAGCGAATCGGCCAGGGGCAATTTGCCGCCTTCGAGATCGGCGACCAGGCGTTCGAGTTCTTCGAGTGCGGATTCAAAGGTTTTGGGCGGGGCTTTGGCCATGGAACTGCGTTACAGACGTGTAATGCTGAATTTTACGGGCGAGCGTTGCGGCACGGGCTAAATGCGGTGCGCCCGCGACATCGTTGGCGCTTGTTTGTGGTTTGCGAATTCGACGACACCTCAATTGTCAATACTGACTAATCGGGCACCTTCAGCGAGGCTGATCCGATGTTGGACGCCAAAACTCGGAATTGAAATCGTGAACATATTTAGCAAGTTAGCTCGCTACACTATCTCGAGATTCACTGGCGACGGCATTTCCTTGAACACGGGAGTAGCCCTAGTCTGAATTGGCTATGACAAGGAGAATCAAAATGCACGTTGCCAAAATCACCTTCGCGCTCAGCGCCCTGCTCGCTGCCATCGCTGCGCCCCCCGCGGTCGCCGCGCCACTGCCCGAAGCCGCGCCGGAGAGCGTTGGCATCACTCGCGAAGGACTCACTCGTATTGACGCATTTTTCGCCCGCGAAGTTGCGGCCAACCGTGTCCCCGGCGCGGTGATTGCAGTTGCGCGCGACGGCAAACTAGTGCACTTCAAAGCGTACGGCATGCAAGATCCTGTGAGCAAAACGCCGATGCCGCTCGACGCGATTTTTCAGCTCGCCTCAATGACCAAAGTGTTGACTGCGGTCGGGGGTTTAACGCTCAACGAAGAAGGCCGTCTGCCACTGAAATCTGCGCTGTCGGAATACTTCCCCGCGTTCGCAAAAATGAATGTCGGCAACGTCGGCGCTGGTGTGCCTGTTGGCGAGATAAAACTCGAGCCTGCGCGAGCTATCTACATTCACGACCTGTACCGGCACACGTCCGGACTCACCTACGGCGGACGCGGCAACACCGCTGTGCACAAGCTCTATCCGGCGGGCTCATCGGGTGCCGCACTGCAATACAGCAGCGCGGAATTCATCGCCAAACTCGCCGCCAATCCACTTCTCGATCAGCCGGGTACGGTGTGGGATTACGGTTTCTCCACCGATGTGTTGGGACTAGTCATTGAAAAGGTGAGCGGCAAACCGCTCGGTGAATTTTTGCAAGTCGCGGTGTGGGATAAAGTGGGCATGCCTGACACCCACTTTAACGTGCCCGTTGGCAAACGCAGCCGCCTCGCACGACCGTTCGCGACTGATCCAATCTCGGGTCGCCCGCAAAACATATCTGGCCTGGATCGCACGATGAAATTTGATTGTGCCGGGGGTTGTGCATTCGCTTCCGTGCCCGATTATTTGCGTTTTGCGCAAATGCTCGCAGACGGCGGAATCATCGACGGCAAACGCGTGCTGTCACCGAAGACAGTTCGCCAGATGACCTCGGATCATCTCGGCAAAGACATTCAAAATAATGTGGCTGGCACCGAGCAACATCGCGATGGCTACGGTTTTGGCCTGGCCGTTGCCGTGCGTCTGGTTGACGGAGTTGCAGCCACTCCCGGTACGGCAGGTGATTACACATGGAACGGTGCCAACGGCACCGCGTTTTGGGTCGATCCGAAAGAGCGTCTGGTGGTTGTCTACGGCACCGCTGCACCAGGAGAAATCAGAAAATATTATCGCGAGCAGGTGGGCGCGCTGGTGTACGGCGCGATGCTTGATTTGCCGAAAAAATAGACTAGCGTCACGTTGCGAATGAAACGATGGTGTGTTGCGCCGCCGTCGGCGCGCGAGGGTAGACACAATATGCCAGTCATGCCGGGGAATGCACAATTTCTTTAGGGCACCTCTAAAAATTCATTTGTGGGGCGCATTGTGTCGTTACGGGGTGCTCGCAATCCTCATGTGACCTGCGCGTACATTCCGGTTGCTGC
>JAYVNO010000129.1:0-15046 GCA_043758415.1 Burkholderiales bacterium | reverse complement strand
CTTGCTGATGCCGGATGTAGGCTCTCACCGTCTCTTCATCCAATCCCACCGTCGAGACGAAGTATCCCCGCGCCCAGAAATTCTCGCCCGTGAAGTTTGATGTGGAGCAGAACTAAGTAGTACCTGTAGCTGTTCAACAGCGTCGAGCAACCCCTCTTTCAGAAACTGCTGCATAAGTAAATCGAAAAGGGGCCCGCCCATCTCAATGTGAGTTAGCGCGTTTTGCAGCAAGCCGCCAATTTTTGCCTCTTCCGCGACAAATTTAATGCAACGCGCGGACGGATCCAATATCCATTTATTGATCAAAATTTTGGCCCCGAAGTTAGTAGACGATTGTCAATGCAACGCCCCATAAATCCGCTCAGCCAGTTCATCTGAAATCCCTGGCACGCGTTTGATGTCCTCTACGCTGGCCGCTGCAATCCCACGCACACTGCCGAACGTGCGCAGCAGTTCTCCACGTTTCTTCGGCCCAATCCCTTCGATGTCGTCAATCGCTGAGCCTTCGCGATTCTTGGCGCGTCTGGCACGGTGTCCTTGAATAGCGAACCTGTGCGCTTCGTCCTGCATTTGCTGGATGAGGTGCAGGCCGGGGTGGTCGGGCGGGAGGCGCACGGGATCGATGCGGTCGGGGAAGATGAGTTGCTCCATGCCCTTTTTGCGCTCGACGCCTTTGGCGCTGCCGAACAGGATGATGTCGTGCAGACCCGCCTCTTCGAGCACAGCGGCGGCGATGCCGACCTGGCCGCGGCCTCCGTCGATCACCCACACATCCGGGCGTGGCACTTCATCTTTGGCGATGCGTGCGGCGCGGCGGGTGAGCGCTTCTTTCATCGCCATGTAGTCGTCGCCATCGCTGGTACTTTCGATGTTCATGCGGCGATATTGGCTCGTCTGCATGCTGCTACCGTCGAACACGACGCAACTTGCAACGGTCGCTTCGCCCATGGTGTGCGAGATGTCGAAACATTCGAGGCGTTGCGTGCCTTCGGGCAGGCCGAGCGCTTCGATCAGCGCACGCAAGCGATCATTGCCGGTGTCGCTTTGGCGTAGTCGTGACGCGATGGCGAGGCGCGCATTTTCTTCTGCCATCCTGAGCCACACGCGTTTTTCGCCGATGGGATTGCAGAGGATTTCGACTTTGTTTTGTACCTGTGTACTGAGCGCCTCAGCAAGTGCCGCGACGTCAAATTCCAGCGTGGACACAAGCGCGCGCGGCACTTCGCGACCGATGTAGTGTTGACTGATAAAGCTCTCCAGCGCTTCGATCAACTCGTCCGGCGTCATCACCTCAGACGTCACCATTTTCACCGGGAAGAAGGTGCGGTCGCCGACGTGCTGGCCGCCGCGAATCATCACGATGTTCACGGCGATCATGCCATGCTCCTGAATCACGGCGAGCACATCCACGTCGCGCTCCGCAGCGCTCGACACGAATTGCTTGCTGACGAGGCGGTTGAGCCGCGCGATTTTGTCACGCGTGCGTGCGGCTTTTTCAAACGCCAGCGTGCTCGCCGCGGCTTCCATCTGCACCTGCAAATCAACCATCACTTCCGACTGATGGCCGCGCATGAACATGGCAGCACTCTTCACGTCGGCCTTGTAGTCCTCTGCCGTTATGTGGCCGACGCAGGGCGCGGTGCAACGCCCGATCTGTGCGAGCATGCAGGGGCGCGAGCGATGCGCGAACACGGTGTTTTCGCAGGTGCGCAGTTGAAACACTTTTTGCAGCGTCTGAATGCCTTCGCGCACGCTCCACGAACTGGGGAATGGACCGAAATAAAGGTTCCGCTTATCAGGTTTGCCACGAAAAAATCGCAACTGCGGATACGGGTCACCGGTGAGGCAAAGGTAGGGATAACTTTTGTCATCGCGGAAGACAACGTTGTATTTCGGCTCCAGCGTTTTGATGAGATTGTTCTCAAGCAGCAGCGCCTCGGACTCGCTGTGCGTGACCGTCGTGTCGATGCGCTCGATCTGCGAGATCATCATCTGAATGCGCGCGCCGTGCCCCGATTTGACGAAATAGCTCGAAACGCGGCTCTTGAGATTTTTCGCTTTGCCGACGTAGAGCACCGCGTCGTCGGCACCGATCATGCGATAAACGCCGGGCCGCGCCGGGAGCGATTTGAGCGTGTCTTCGATGCTGGCGGTCATGGGTCGCAGCGGGGGAGTTGGGGGATTGGCTTTTGGCTCCGGCCCTTATTTAACTTGGGCTTACAGCTTGAAATCGCCAAAGTCGACTTTAGGCGTAAATAGCCATTAGCCCCAATGAAATGGTCATTTGGCAGAAAAGCTGAGTGTGATCTTATCGTGTTAATCGCGGCATCGTGGCGCGATTTTAGGGCTGCGGCCTACAAGCGCCGCCCAGCCACTTTCTTGCGCATCCGCTCCCATTTGCGCGACAGGCTCGGCTCCGGTTCGGGCGTCCAGCGATCCAGAATTTCAATTAAACCCGGACGGTCGTTGCATGGCAAAACAACGTCCACGCCCGCCTGCGTTGCCGCCTCGCAGCGGGCCGTGAGATCGCCCACCGCATGCGCTGCCACCATGCCTAAGTCGTCGGTGAAGATCACGCCCTTGAAGTGCAATTTGCGGCGCAGCACTTCCTGCAGCCAGTACGGCGAAAAGCCTGCGAGCTGCGGGTCGATGTTCGGGAAAATCAGGTGCGCGGCCATGACTCCATCGAGGCCAGCGGCGATGAGTTCACGGAATGGGATCAGATCGGCGGCTTGAACCTGCGCGAAGTCACGGTCATCGGTCGGACGCTCCCAATGCGTGTCGCCTTTCACAAAACCGTGACCGGGGAAATGCTTGCCAACCGCCGCCATGCCCTCAGCGCGCAGGCCTTGCATAACGGCGGTGGCGAGCGCTGCGGCAGCGCCCGGATCGCGATGGAAAGCGCGATGACCGATGACCGCAGATTCGCCATAATCAAGATCAAGTACTGGCGCGAAACTGAAGTCAATGCCGACCTCGCCGAGCTCGTGGCCAATCGTTAAACCAACCTCGAATGCACGAGCGCGTGCCGAGGGCGGATGCGTTGACCACAGGTCGCCGATGGAGCGCATCGATTGAATCTCCGTGAAGCCTTCGCGGAAGCGCTGCACGCGTCCACCTTCGTGATCGACGGCGATCAACAACGCCGGATCGCGCAGTGATTTGATGTCTTTGGAGAGCGCTGAAAGCTGCGCTTTGTCGGTAAAGTTGCGCGCAAAGTAAATCACGCCACCGACGCGTGGATGCACAAGCAACTCACGGTCTTCTGCCGTCAGCTCGGTGCCCTCAATGGAGGTCATGATGGGACCGAGCGGCAGGCGCTTCGAGGTGGATAGTTTGCGTGGCATGGGGCTCAAGTTCCTTCGAAAATTACAAACGCGACGGCGTAATCGCGCTCGTCCGAAATCGTGAGATGGGTTCGCGTAACACCGCGCGATTGCAGGTGAAAAGCGATGGCGTCGTTCAGCTCAAACAGCGGACGTCCCGCGTCATCATGCCCTATGCCGATGCCTGCCCAGGTGAGCGGCGCGAGAATGCCGGATCCAGCCGCTTTCCCGAACGCTTCTTTGGCCGCCCAGCGTTTGGCCAGCCACGCGACGGGTTCTTTCGTATCGTTGAGCGCAACCAGCTCTATATCGCTCAGGATGCGCTGCGCGAATCGCGCGCCATAGCGATCCAGTGTGTCGCGAATGCGGACGATTGAGACAATGTCGGTGCCGATGCCGAGGATCATACGGCTGTGTCCTCCATTGTGAGCGTGAGCTTGGCGGCACGCGCTTTGGCGGTCTTCCTCGCCGGTGTCGCGTCCAGCCGCTCGGAGAGTTGATGCAGATCGTGCATCACGTTCGACGAGCGCATGGTGCGTCGCTCCAGATGAAAGTTGATGATGGTGCGCACAAAATCGCGCGCCTCAGCGGCGACAGCATTGTTCTCAAAACGCCCTCGTCCGAGCGACAGCAGCGCGTTACCGGTAACGACCGAACCACTGCCATGTGCACTCGGTCCGGCGAGCGGATCGTAGCGATACTGCGTGTCGGGCAGCAGCGCTTCGCCGGTACGAACGTCGTTCTTCAGCTCAAGCGCGTAGCCCATTTCAATCAATAAACTGATCTCAAATTCGCGCAGGATCGCGCTGTGTTCGTGGCTCTCAGCGAGCGTAAGCAGCGTCGCGGCATACGTCTCAAACAATTGTGGATGCGGGTCTTCGCGCGGCAGCAGTTTGATCAGCAATTCGTTCAGATACATGCCGCACATGAGCGCCTGTCCGGTGAGCCACGGCTGACCCGGAAGCCACTGCGCCTGCGTCAACGTTTTGACTTCGCCGCGACCGCTGAAAATAGCCTCGATGGGTTGCAACGAAAGCAGCGCGCCGCGAAGATTTGATGCCGGACGTTTCGCCCCTTTTGCAACAACCGCCATGCGCCCGTTGTCCACCGTAAAGAGATCGACAATGAGGCTCGATTCCTTGTACGCATAACTGTGCAGTACGAAGGCACGTTGAGGGGAGGATTTTTTGGCTTGAACGGCCACAGTATTTCTATGATTGACGAACAGCTCGATTGTAGGCGCGACTTTTCGCGACAAGTCGCTCCTACAAATCCCGTGATCAGGTGATACCCAAATCGCGCAGCACCATTGCGTTCTCCGCCCAACCACTCTTCACCTTCACGAACAGCTCCAGGTACACCGGGCCGCCAAAGAGCTTTTGCATGTCCATGCGCGCTTCAGTGCCGATGCGTTTGAGCAGCTCGCCGCCCTTACCGATGAGAATGGGGCGCTGCGATTCTTTGTCGACCAGAATAGCGGCGAAAATGCGGCGCAGGTTGCCTTCCTGCTCATACTTGTCGATCATCACCGCAGCGCGATAGGGCAACTCATCACCGGTGAGACGGAAGATTTTCTCGCGGATGATTTCCGCGGCCAGATAGCGCTCAGGCTTGTCGGTGAGATCGTCGGCGGCGTACATGGGCTCGCCAACAGGCAACAACTTTTCAATCTCCGCCATTAGTGCGTCGGTTTGCGTGCCTTTGGCTGCGGCCACGGGTACGAAGGCTGCGAACTCGCGCAACGCCGATAACTCGGCCACTTGCGCGCCGAGCGTCGCCTTATCGAGCAGCAAATCAACTTTATTCGGCACAGCGATGACGCGCGCCTTCGCGGGGATCAATTCAAGCACAGCGCGGTCTGCGACCGACAAACGAGTCGCGTCCCACACCCAGAGCACAACGTCTACCTCGCCCAACGTACGGCGAACGCTGCCGTTCAGGCGTTTGTTCATTTCACCACCATGCTTAGTCTGAAAACCTGGCGTGTCGACGAATACAAACTGCGCGGTATCGGTGGTCAAAATGCCGCGCAACGGCAAGCGCGTGGTCTGCGCTTTGCGCGAAGTAATGGAGACTTTCTCGCCGACCAGCCGATTCAGCAATGTCGATTTACCCACGTTTGGCTTGCCAACGACCGCAATCTGGCCGACCCGAAGCGGGGACGCACTCAAGCGCGCACGCCAAGCTTGTTCAGTACTGCATTCGCGGCCTGTTGCTCAGCCGCGCGCCGTGATGGGCCTTTGCCGCTGGCTTCCTGCTCGACTTGCGGTACGCTGCACCGCACGGTGAACATCTGGGCATGCGCTTCGCCGTCGACGCGCTCCACGGTGTAGGACGGCAGCGGAAAGTGCTTGGACTGCATGTATTCCTGCAGACGCGTTTTCGCGTCCTTGCCTCCTTCGCTTGGATTGACTTGCGAAATGCGGTTTTGATAGAGGCCATTAATCGTCGTTCGCGCGGACTCGAATCCTGAATCTAACAATATTGACCCGAAGATCGCTTCCAGCGCGTCCGCCAGCATGGACGGGCGCTCACGACCACCGCTTTTTTCCTCGCCTTCACCAATGCGTAAATGATGCGAAATATCGAGGCGCTGCGCCAGCGAATGCAACGCCGGTTGACTGACCAGATTGGCACGCATGCGCGAGAGTTGGCCTTCTGGAAGGTCGGGAAATTTTTCGTATAGGGCAAGTGCGATGACGCAGTTGAGCACCCCATCACCAATAAATTCAAGCCGCTCATTGTGTGGCGTACCGAAACTGCGATGCGTGAGCGCCTCTCGCAGCAGTCGGGGTTCGCGAAAGGTGTAACCGAGGGCGGCTTCCAGGCTCAAAGCGTGCGGTGGCTATCGATTACTGACGGCGGAGGCGTCGAAGTCGAACAACAGGCTCATATTGCCTGCGACGGGCACTTTTCGCTGGTATTCCACTGCGAGCGCGATGCGACCATTATCTTTGCGAATATCGATGTCCGTCCCTTTAACCGGCAAATCGTCAATTTGCGCACGGCGGTTAAACGACGCTCTGATTGCCGCAGCCTGCGCTTCCACGCCGAACTCGTTGGCTGTAGCCTGAAGCACTTTTTTTAACCCAAAATATTCCGTCCACGCGGGAACGCATCGAAACGCCGTGAACATTGCGAACGCAACCATCGCCGCAAGAAAAATGAAGCCAATGAGGCTAAGCCCGCGTTGCTTTCGCAATTTCACAACCAATCGTCCACGTGTACTCATCGCATTTATTGTATGCCGCGAAATACGCGTTTGAAAGCAAACGACGAGACATCTTCCCAGTTGAACCAGATTAAGAACGCTTTGCCACGCAAATGGGTGTCCGGCACAAACCCCCAGTAACGGCCATCAAGGCTATTGTCGCGGTTGTCACCCATGGCGAGATAGTGGCCCGGTGGCACTTTGCAGCTCACCTCATTGCCGTCATCCGTACAGGTGGGTACGGGTGTACCCGGGTATTTCTGGTTCGGAATGAACGATGGAAACTGCGGGAATTGAGCGATCAGATATTCGTGATCACCCAGTTTTTCCTTGAACCTTAGCGTCGTTAAAAACTGACCAAACTCCATGTAGCTGTAAGTTCCGTCTTCAACCTGCGGCACGGGTGCGCCGTTGAGCGTCAACTTCTTGTCTTTATAAACAATGGTGTCGCCGGGCAAACCGATGATGCGTTTGATGTAATCCTTATCGGGCTCGTGCGGCGCCTTGAACACCGCAACATCGCCGCGTTGCGGGCTGCCGGTGTCGATCACCTTCGCATCAAGCACGGGCAGGCGAATGCCGTACGAAAACTTGTTGACCAGAATAAAGTCACCCGTTACCAGACCGGGCCGCATGGAACTGGACGGAATGCGGAACGGTTCAGCCAGAAACGAGCGCAGCACAAACACCACCAGCAACACGGTGAAGATGGATGCCGGGACTTCGATGCCCCAGTGCAATGTCTCCCCCGCGACCCGCTTTCTGGCGAGGTAGAACCTGTCGACCGCCCATGCAGCTCCGCAAACCACGACGGCGAGCAGCAGCAGCAGCGGGAAATTCACAGGAACACCCGTGAACACGCCACGCAGGGCGGTTACCACGAGCACAGCTAGTAGCGCGGCGGGAATATATTTCATCTAGGTCGTCATTCTGAGCAAAGCGAAGAGTCTGTTTCCGCCCTTGTCGGCGCAGGCCGAAGCACGGATATGCCACCTGATCCTTCGCTTCGCTCAGGATGACATTGATAACGATTATCGGGCGTTTGCACCACGGCGGCCAGTTGCGGCGACAAGCAGCTGTCGCAGCGCGCTAATCAAGCGTATGCGGCGCGAACTACTTGTCCCCAGTCTGCAGAATGGCTAAAAACGCTTCCTGCGGAATCTCAACTGAGCCGACCGCCTTCATGCGCTTCTTGCCTTCTTTTTGTTTGTCAAGCAACTTGCGCTTGCGCGATATATCGCCGCCATAGCACTTGGCGGTGACGTCTTTGCGCATCGCCTTGATGTTTTCACGCGCGACGACGTTCACGCCAATAGCCGCCTGAATGGCAACGTCGTACATCTGCCGCGGAATGAGCTCGCGCATCTTCGAGGCGACCTGTCGGCCACGATACTGGCTTTGCGCGCGATGAACCATCGACGACAACGCGTCAACCTTGTCACCATTGATCAAAATATCGAGCTTGACGACATCGGCAGAACGAAACTCTTTGAATTCGTAATCGAGTGAGGCATAACCCCGCGACACGCTCTTCAGTTTGTCAAAGAAATCCATCACCACTTCGGCCATCGGCAAGTCATAGGTGAGCATCACTTGACGCCCCATATATTGCATATTCACCTGAGTGCCCCGCTTTTCGTTGCACAGCGTCATGACCGAGCCGACGTATTCCTGAGGCATCAGGATCGTTGCGGTGATGATGGGCTCGAGAATATCTTCCACGCGAGACAAATCGGGCAGCTTGGCGGGATTCTCGATCATGACCCGGGTGCCGTCGCGCTGCACGACTTCATAAATCACAGTGGGCGCAGTGGTGATCAGATCCATGTCGTATTCGCGCTCTAACCGCTCCTGCACAACGTCCATGTGGAGCAAGCCCAAAAAGCCGCAGCGAAAGCCGAAACCGAGCGCCTGTGAAACCTCCGGTTCATAGTGCAGCGATGCATCGTTGAGCTTGAGTTTGGTGAGCGCGTCGCGCAGCGCCTCGTACTGATTGGATTCAATCGGATACAGGCCGGCAAACACCTGCGGTTTGACTTCTTTGAAACCCGGTAACGCAGCAGCAGCGGGCTTCAACGCATGGGTGACCGTGTCGCCGACTTTCGCGGAATCCAGCTCTTTGATACCGGCAATGATGAAGCCCACCTGCCCCGCCGACAGCGATTCGCGCTGTGTCGAGGCGGGTGCGAACACGCCCACCTGTTCGCACAAATTGCTGCGACCGGTCGCCATGAAGGCGATTTTTTCTTTCGGTTTCAGCGTGCCTTCAAACACGCGCACCAGCATCACTACGCCTACATAGCTGTCAAACCAGCTATCGATGATGAGCGCCTTAAGCGGCGCGTTCGCATCACCTTTGGGCGGTGGGATCTTCGCGATGACGGCTTCCAGAATATCGTCAATGCCGAGACCATTTTTCGCCGAGCAGAGCACTGCATCAGTCGCGTCAATGCCAATGACTTCGGCGATTTCTTCTTTAACGCGCTCCGGCTCTGCGCTCGGCAGGTCGATCTTGTTTAGCACCGGCACCACTTCAACGCCCAGTTCGGTGGCGGTATAGCAGTTGGCAACCGTCTGCGCTTCGACCCCCTGCGAGGCATCCACCACCAGCAGCGCGCCTTCGCATGCAGACAGCGAGCGCGACACCTCATACGCAAAGTCGACGTGGCCCGGAGTGTCGATCAAATTCAGGTTGTAAATCTGACCGTCGCGCGCTTTGTAGCTCAGCGCGGCAGTTTGCGCCTTTATTGTGATGCCACGCTCTTTCTCCAGATCCATTGAGTCGAGCACCTGCTCGCTCATTTCACGTTCAGAGAGCCCGCCACAGCGCTGGATGAAGCGATCAGCCAGGGTCGACTTGCCGTGGTCGATATGCGCGATGATGGAGAAGTTTCGGATGTGCTGCATGCTGAAAAAAGGAAAAGGCCACCGGACCCACGCGTTGGTGGTATCCGTTGGCCTTGCGTAACTGTCTGGCGTCTTGCCGGTGGTTAGACGCTCATTTTAACGTGGTCGCTGCGCGTTCGGGGCAGTTCTACTACTCTGGCAACTTCTCCGGCGCAAAAAACTCGGCGTACTCGCTGGCCGCACGATCAGAAGCGCGCTTGACACGGAAGGCAAGAGTCGCGCCTTTTGCGGTGCTTTTGATCAACTCGGCGAGTTGCGACGGACTGGTGATCGCCGTCGACTTGCCTTTACTGGTGACGCCGACAATGATGTCGCCTTCGTTCAGAGCGCGCACTGACGACTGGTCGGATACGTCAGAGACAACCGCCCCGCCGCTTACCAGCTTGGCAGCACTTCGCTCTTTTTCACTTAGCGGGCGCAGGGTCAAGCCAAGGCTGTCTGCTTTGGTGGTCTCGACCTTTGACGACGCCGCTTTCGGGATATCGCGCGTAACCGCCGCCACTTGAGTCGTGTCCTTATATTCGTCCAGTGTCACGCTCAGTTCAACGGTTTTTCCATCACGCCACACCTGCACTTTGGACGGCGTGCCGGGACGAGCTGAAGTCACGTAGCGAGGAAGGTCGCGCGAATCGGCGACCACCCGGTCGTTGAACTTGAGAACAACATCGCCTTCCTTAATGCCTGCCTTTTCCGCAGCACTACCTTTATTGACGCCGGAGACCAGCGCGCCCTGTGCTTTCGGCAGGTTGAAGGCCTCGGCCAGGTCGCGGGATACCGCACCGATGTTGACGCCGAGCATGCCGCGTTTTACCGATCCGCCTGCCTGCAGCTGCCCAACGACGTCCATGGCGAGATCAATCGGAACGGCAAATGAAATGCCCTGAAAACCGCCGCTGACTGTGGCAATCATCGAGTTGATAGCAACGACTTCGCCACGCATATTAAACAGCGGGCCGCCCGAGTTACCAGGGTTGACCGCCGCGTCGTGCTGAATAAACGGCACCAGATCGCCGGTACTGTCACCACCGCGGCTGGCCCGCGATTTGGCGCTGACGATACCGCTGGTCAGCGTGCTCTCAAAGCCGAGCGGCTGGCCAATCGCTGCGACCCATTCGCCAACGCGCAACCGGTCGGGGTTACCAATCTTCACCGCGGGCAGGTCTTTGGCGTCAATCTTGATCACTGCTACATCAGAGCGCTTGTCGGAGCCAATCACTTTCGCCTTGTATTCTCGACTGTCAGTGAGCTTGACCAGCACTTCGTCTGCATCTTCGACAACATGACTGTTGGTAACAATCAAGCCATCAGCTGAGATGATGAAGCCTGAGCCGCCACCCTGGCGGCGTAAGTCACGCGGCGCGTTGCGACCGCCTTGACCACCTTGACCTCCTTGGCCGAAATAGCGCTTGAAGAACTCTTCCATGTCTTCGCGATCAGGCGCTGCGCCGTCGGTGCTCGCCTTCGGCGCGCCGCGCTTGACGTTGGTGCTGACGCTTATAGAAACCACCGATGGGCTCGCCAGCTCATACAGCGAAACGAAATCAGGCAGGCCCTGGGGTGTGATGGCGGCAGACGCCACAGCGGGTTGCGCCTGGGCAACAACCGCGATATGCGGTGTCGTAAACACGCCGACGCTCACGCCAAGTGCGCCAGCGGCTATGAGGGAGGCGAGAAGGGACTTTTTCATTGCTTTTCTCCTAAAACTTCAACATCGTCTTTAATAACATGGGACGGCATGACAGCACACCAACGCGAAATTTACTTCCGAACCAGACCGTTGGCAATGGCCCGAACCGTTGCCGGACGGGCCTCACCAAACGCGGTGATTAACTGATCGTTGGCCTGACGCGAAAACACCTGATGGCTTCCTTGCACGGACGCTCCTACCGCAGCAGATTCTCCCGCAGGCAACGGAGCAGCGTACACCGACACCGAACTGAGGCCATCAGAGAAAACCAGCTGCGAAACCGGCTCCGTGCGGCCTGGCAGCACACGCATAAACGTCTCGCGCACTTTGACAAAACCGGCAGGCAGCGGCTTGGCCATCCAGCCGGTATCGATCCTCGTTGCGCTAAGCGGCAGGACGCGGTCGACGCGCCAGTTGGCAAAGCTGTTGGCTAGCGTCGGTTTGACCTGTTCGCGTGAAATTTTGCCGCCGATCTGGATGTCGCTAAATGTAATTTCCTCGATCACCAAGCCCCGTTCGTCAAGCACCCGTCCGCGCAACCAGAGCCCCGTTTTAAGCTCCGTCCAGAGCTTGTGCCAAAAGCGGAATTCGTCGTTCGGCTCAAACAACCACATCTGCGCATCATGTCCCGCCACGCGTTCTATCTCAAGCTTTTTTACCGAAAAATGCTGGGACAGTGTGGTCATCTGTCGCGGCAGCAGCGAGGGAAAGCCCTGACGCCCGGTGCGTGGCTCGATGCGCATGACGCGGGCATCGGGGATATAGCAGGTCAGCTCGTCGTTCACGCGCACGACCTCAAACGGCGGGCCGTCAAGCGAGGTGATGCGCTCCATCTCCACACCGTTTTCAAACAAGTGAACGATTCGCGACGTCTCGGCAGCACCGCGGCGATGATAGGTAATGGTGCCGGTGTAATTGAGCGTGGCCGCCGCGTTGGCCGCTTGCTGCAGGATATGGCCGACGCTGATGGACGGGTTCAATGTGGCTATCGTCGTGCTCGCCGCGCTCGCGGCGCCGCTGCCGACACCGGGTTGCACAGGTTGCGCGGTCACACCCACCGCGCCCAGCACGAACGCCGCGTAAACGGGCACCCGAGCCCATTGTGCGCAACGCTTGGCAACATTCGCCTGCAAAAATATACTTACTCTGCTCAAGTCAGCACCTATCCTGTTGTTCATTGCAGCGGAAACTGCGGTCAAGTGGCTAGCGTCATCAAATGCAGGCGGCTACTGCGTTTGCTGCAGCGAGGCGGGGCGCATGTACTGACGCATCGGCGACAAGCTGGAGAAATCCGCGCTCTCCTGATGCGCCTGCAAATAGGCACTAAAGTCGGCACCCGCTTTGCTCGCGCTCGCTTGCGCCGCGGTGCCTGCACCGGCAACGGTCAACGCTGAAGTAGCGCTTGCTGATTGCGGAGCCGCAACCTCTGCTTTGTAAACAACCGTTCCTACGAAACCCACCGCCGCAACAGCCGCCGCCGTCGCCCAGGCACGGCCACCCCAGCCCATGGATTTCATCGCAGTCATTAAACGACGCTCTTGCGCCTGCAAGCGCAATCGCTTGCCCGCGGGCGCGATGATGGCGGGCTCTGCAGCAATCAAGGCGCGGATTGAGTCAGCACAGCCGCTCGGCGTGTTCTCAAGCCCGCGAATGCAGTCGCCGACAAAGTGCATTTCCGCCCAGCAATAACGTCCGTCTTCGCGCGACAACGCCGCCATTACCAAATCAATCTCGTGCGCTGCGATATCGCCGTCCATCCAACGCGAAATTTGTTCACGTGTTGCCGATGATGACGACGTTAACGAAGTCAATTTTGGCACCGGGGCGTTTTTCAGTTCAGAATTCATGTTCACCATCTCCTGTCTTCTCGTGTATCGAGTAACGGTCGCAGTTCGGTCGCGATTGCTTCTCTGGCCCGGAAGATGCGGCTGCGCACCGTTCCGATCGGGCAATCCATCGCCTCTGCGATCTCTTCGTAACTTAAACCTTCAATTTCGCGTAGCGTTACCGCTGTACGCAAGTCGTCAGGCAGTGCCGTCATCGCCCGGTTCACCGCCTCTGCGATTTGCTTGCTCGCATATTCGGCATCCGGTGTAGCAACGTCATGTAGACCGGCGTTGCGGTCAAAAGATTCCGCATCATCGTCATCGTCGGACATAAGATCGCTTTGTGGAACGATGCGGCGGGCGGGACTGGCCAGGTAGTTTTTGGCGCAGTTAATCGCAATGCGATAAATCCACGTATAGAACGCCGCATCGCCGCGAAACGTCGGCAACGCGCGGTACGCCTTAATAAAAGCCTCCTGCACGACGTCGTCGACCTCGCCTGAATCCCGCACAAAGCGCGCGACCAATCGCGCCACCTTGCGTTGATATTTAAGTACAAGCAAATCGAACGCACGCTTGTCTCCAGCCTGCACACGCTCCACGAGTTCCTGATCGACCGCGCGGTCGCTCATCAGCGATGTCCCTTTTTTATTGTGTCCGCCCTTGGCTGATTGAAGTGGCTACGCGGCTGCGCGTTCGGTCTGCTGGATTGACTATGCTGCGTTACAAAAAGTTCACACGTACAAGTCATTAAATATCAAGCGATAAGTGGGGCTGTAATCGCCCCACTTCAATGCCGCGCACCGATTTTATGGACGCATTCGCCCAAGGCGCAAGCACGGCCCGGGCTTGGTCATCAAGCATATCGAGCTGCTCCAGCGCACTGCAAAACGCCACCATCAGCGCGCGGCCGTTGCCATCGCTGACCTTGGCTGCGATGCCGATGCCGCGCGAGCGACTGGCCAGTGTCTGCACGCCGTCAGCGCCCACTTTGGTCGCCCAATCACCGCGTCCGGCCATCGCAAGCGCGAGGTCGTTACGACCTTCGCCCGAGACCATCTCTGGATGCGCTGCCATCGCTTCAAACAAAATACGCGGCGCGCTGCCGTAACAAGCGTCATCATCAACACTCGAAAGCCATGCAAACGCACGCGCCAGGCCTATGAGCGGAACCGCAAAATTCGGGGCGCTACAACCGTCGGTGCCCCACGGCATCGCAGCCGGATTGGGCTCGCCCGTCGCGTAGGCAACAGCGCCGCGGATGAACTGCTGCACCGCGTGTTCAGGTTCGAGGTAGGTCTCGGTCGATGCGGAGAGCAGCTTCGCATGCAATAACATGCCCGAGTGCTTGCCGGAACAGTTGTGAAAGTACGGGCTCCAGCGTTTGCCCGCCTCCGGCTGCTGGTTGTTCCACTTGTACCAATAAGGCGCGTGGCTGCCGCATTGCAGCGCGTGATCGGTCAGGCCAATTTTGGCAAGCAGGCGTTGCGCGGTTTCAGCGTGGATCGCCTCGCCGTTGTGGCTGGAACACAGCAACGCAATTTCTCGCGGCGTCAGCTCATACTCGGCAAATCGCGGATTGGCCACCAGCGGCAGCGCCTGCAATGGCTTGAGCGCGGACCGCGTAAATACCGGAGCGTAGACATCGCCGACGCTCGCGCGCAACGTCCCCGCGCGATCTACGACGGCCAGCGAGCCGTAAAACACATTTTCAGGATAGCCCCCGCGCGTGCTGACCGCAATGGGAACGTGTTTCGGAAGGTCAAATGGAGCGAGAGAAGCTTGCATCGCGTTATTGTTTCACGCTCGTGGGAGCGTGCCTGTCGGTGAAACGGAGAAAAACATTTGTTTAGCTTTTCGCTGTAATGCCCATTTCATGTGGGCTAGACATGTTTTTTATAAAAAGTCGACATAAGCCAATATTCGACGCTAACCCCTATTCCTTCGTGCTTTCATGTCAAAGCTGTGTCGATTTCACATTAGGGCGCCACTAATAATTCATTTTTGGGGATGCAGTGTTAGGAGCCCGGAGCGCAGCAACCGGAGCGTACGCTCTGGTACGTGAGGATTGCGAGCACCGCGCGACGAC
>JAYVNO010000128.1:0-15100 GCA_043758415.1 Burkholderiales bacterium | reverse complement strand
ATACCGAACGCTACCCCAAAACCACCCTAAACACCATTCAGATCAATCACTTGCGCTAATGGTTTCCATTAGAAATGTGAGCTAATGGAAAATCTCGGTTCAATTTTGCCGGTTCGCAATGCTGCCGCCCGCCTGCATTTAATCGCGCGAAATCGCGTAAATATATTCGACGCACGGCGCATCGCGAAACACCGGTGCGCTGACGCAAGGGCGGGGGTAAACGGCTCAGGCTACTTGATCGCGTCGACTCCGGCCTTGGCCACGATGCCGTCCTGATCAGATGCGGCACCGGATACGCCAATGCCGCCTATGATCTTTCCGTCGAGTATCAACGGCAGCCCACCTTCAACCGGGCTCGCACCACGCAGACCGAGTGCACGCGTACCGGCCCCGCCGGCCGCCACCATGTCCTGAAAAGCCTTGGTCGGGCGACGATACATGGCCGACGACACTGCCTTGTCTATTGAAACCTGAACGCTCGCTGTTTGAGTGTTGTCCATACGTACATACGCCACCAGCATGCCGGCATTGTCAACTACCGCAATAGCCATCGGCCAATTGTTTTTGCGCGACTCGACTTCAGCGGCAGCGACGACTTTTTTCGCCATGTCCAGATTGATGCTGGTGCCCTATTGGGGAATCTGCGCGTCAGCGCCAACGCTTAAACCAACGAGCAGTACCGCGACTAATGATTTACAAAGATGCTTCATGAGTTTCTCCTTTGAATGACGGGTCTGTTCAACCCCGAACCAGTCTATCTGCTATACGGCGTACAAACGGAGACTGGAGCCAAAAAATATCATTTCGGCAAAGGAGGTGCGTCACTGCACCGTGTCGTGGCACATCTAAGCGTGCCACGACAGCAGGGTCGTCTGTGCAAAACGGGTTTGCGCATCTACACTACTTGGTGACTGTGACCTCGACGTCCACTCTGCGATCCGGCTGCAGGCAATTGATGAGCGCCTTGGTGGGTTTGTTGCCGCGACAGTCGCCTGGCTTGGTTAGCGGCATCGTCTCGCCCTTACCCACTGCGGCGATCTTGCCCGCATTCACGCCGCCAGCGCTCACCAGATATGCCTTCACCGACTCGGCCCGTTTGCTTGAAAGCCGCTGGTTGTAGCTGTTGCTTCCGATGCGGTCAGTGTGCCCTTCGATGCGAATACTGTCGAACTGCGTGCCGCGAAGTTCGCCAGCGAAGCGATCCAGCGCCGCCCTGCCTTCAGGCTTGAGGTCCGCCTTGTCAAACGCAAAGAGTGATTCAGCGGTGAAGCTGACGCGGCGACGTTCGACGGGCGCTGGCATCGGTGCCGGTGCAGCGGGCCGCGGGGGCGGTGGTGCCACAACGACAGGCGGAGGCGGCGGAGGAGGCGCAATCGGGGCGGGGGCGGGCGCTGGCATCGGCGCTGGTGGCACGTATGCTGGCTCGGCCATGACGCGTGGTGCGGCAGCGTAAGTCCGACCGAACGGGAACACCAGACTTACCGACACCATGTCGGCGTTGCCTTTTCGTCCCACGGTGTCGCTGATGCGATAGCGTTCGGCCTCGGCTCGTACGAGGAATGACGGGTTGACTTCATACTGAAGACCCACACCAGCCTTGTAGTTGACCTCACGCTTGCTTGGGCTCGGATTGAACGCGCTGACCGGGCGGTTGCCGCTGTACGTGTCGCCGGTCTTGGCGGCCTGTGCGCCGGCCCGGGCGAACACCGAGAAGCGCTCACTCAAGGGCAGGGTGCCGATCAGATCGACGTTGAACCCCTGAATCTTTACCTGACCGCTAAACGTGCCCAGCGGCACCGTGTTTGCTGAGAAGCCAAACTTGCCGAGGTTGAAATACCCGGCTTCAAGCGCGAAATTCTGGTTGAACTGATAGCCGCCAAACAGTTTGTAGGCGGTGTGGTGGTTGTCGCGGGTAATGTTGGTCGCGGTCAAGCCTGTACCAAATAGCGGGCGGGTGACGCGCTCGTCGTTGACCTCTGCGCGGCCCTGACCAATGCCGCCGCCGATGTAGTAATAGTTGCTGCTGGCCTGCTGCGCGAGCGCTGCGGGCGTAGTCACGATGCCAAGTATGGCCAGCGCGACGAGCCGCATTGTGGGTTTTGATTTCATTGATGCCTTCCGAGTTTTTTCCGAATGTTGATAGTTTTGTGCGTGGCACCATGCCGTAACGGGAACGGTGCAATTTGCTGAATGGCGCTCTGAATGCCAGATTGATGCCAACGCTTTGTTGCTTGCGTGGAATCTGTTTTATGCGGCTGGCTAGCCCTGCCTCTGTGCGATGCCGCACATAGCCCACTGCTACCCATCGAGTGTGGAAAAAGCAACATAACGCGTCGCTTTCAGCGCATCGCAAGATTTCGCTTGCCACGCCCAATCAGCTTTTGTCGCAAATCGCCTGCTACACCGGGGCTGTGGCGCTAATATTCTAAAAGTCGACTATTGATATTTTCGCCCTGTAGCCCCTATTTCACGGTGGCTGGCGCATTAGGTTGAAGCTTGTGAGTGTAGGCCACCACTTAGGACTACAGCCGCTAAACTGCGGTTGCGGTTGCTTATCGTTGTAATCAGACGGCGACCGAAATCGGGGGATACATTGCACATGACGGCTTATCGCATCACTGCGCTGCTGCTGATCGCGGCGGGGCTTACGCTCGTGCCGTGGTACGCGTTGCAGGACAGTTTTTACGCGTTTAAGTGGATCGCGAAGTTCGGCGGCAAGGACTTTGCTCCAGCCATCATTCAGCTCGCGACGTTTAATAAAGTCTGGTTGCTGCTGCTGCCGGTGTTGCTGCTGGCAACGGTCGGGCTCTATGCGCGACCCGTCGACGCGGGGCGCGCTGCCGAAGGCGCATTGCGCTCCTGGGCGCGTATGGTGATGCTTATTGGTGCAGTGGGTGCGCTCTATGTGCTCGCGCAGGGCTTTGCGATTGGCGCGCGCGGTTACAGCTTTGACTTGTTGCAGGCTGTGATGCCGCAAATCAACGGCGGCCAGTTCGGCATGGGCGCAGGCGCGCTGCTGGTGGGCTTTGGCTTTATTCTGATTTGCGCCGATGGCATCGCGGCCATGGGCTACTTTCGCGGGGACCGCTTTGTGGCGTCAGCGTTGCTGTGCATCGTCGTGCTGGTGGTGTTGTTTGTATTTTTTCCGGTGGTCCGGATTTTGTATGAGGGGATTCTTGATCGGGATCGCAGCCTCTCAATCATGGCGTTCTGGGATCGCTTCAGTCTGCGCAAATTGTGGGCGCTGGATATTGCCTGCCTGTGGGGCGGCTCCGGCTGTGGCGTGGCGTGGAACACGCTGTGGCTGGCGCTGCTCTGCGCCGCGGGTACAACCTTCCTCGGTCTGTTGCTGGCGCTGATTGTTACGCGGTCGAACTTTCGCGGCAAAAAAGCGCTACGTTTGTTGACCGTCCTGCCGATCATCACGCCGCCGTTCGTCGTGGGCCTTGCGCTGATCATGCTGTTCGGTCGTGCCGGTGTCGTGAACCAGTTTCTTGAATGGGCGTTCGGCATTCCGCAAACGCGCTGGATTTACGGCATGCCGGGCGTGCTTTTGGCGCAATTATTTGCGTTCACACCGGTAGCGTTTTTGGTGTTGATCGGCGTGGTCGAAGGCGTGAGCCCGACGCTGGAAGAGGCGAGCCAGTCGCTGCACGCCACGCGCTGGCAGACCTTTCGCCACGTCACGCTGCCACTCATGGCACCGGGCCTTGCGAATGCGTTCCTCGTGGGCTTTATCGAATCGATTGCCGACTTCGGCAACCCGGTGGTATTGGGTGGAAATTTTGGCGTGATGTCGACTGAAATTTACTTTGCAATTGTCGGTGCGCAACTCGATCAGGGCAAGGCGGCGGTGTATTCGTTGATCCTGCTCGCGTTTGCGCTGTTCGCGTTCTGGCTGCAACGCAAAGCAACCGCGAAGAAGAGCTTCGTCACCGTCTCGGGCAAGGGTGATACCGGCCTGCCAAGTCCGTTGCCTGAAGGCGTCCGTCGCACTGCGATTTTCGTGGGTGTGCCTTGGTTGGGCCTGACCGTCGTGCTGTACGGCATGAGTCTGTTTGGCGCGTTTGTGAAAGTGTGGGGACGTGATCACACGTTAACGCTGGAGCATTTCGTCAAGGGCTTCTCAATTGACCATGGACCCCACGGCTTTTTGTTCACCGGCGCGGCTTGGCATTCGTTATTCAACACCTTGCAGTTCTCGCTGGCTGCTGCGCCATTGACGTCCATCGTCGGAATTTTGTCGGCCTATTTGATCGCAAGAACTACCTTCAAAGGCCAGCGCGCATTTGAATTCCTGACGCTGCTGTCGTTCGCCATTCCGGGTACGGTGATTGGCGTGGCGTACATCTTTGCCTTCAACGTCCCACCGATTGAGTTGACCGGCACGGGGCTCATCATCGTGCTGTGTTTTGTCTTCCGCAATTTGCCGGTCGGCGTACGTGGCGGCATCGCTGCTTTGTCGCAGCTCGACAAATCGTTGGACGAGGCGAGCACCACGCTTGGAGCCAACGGCGCGACCACGTTCCGACGCGTGCTGATGCCGTTATTGAAGCCTGCGATTGTCGGGGCGTTGATTTACGGATTTGTGCGCTCGATGACCACAGTGAGCGCCATCGTGTTTCTCGTTTCCGGCGATACCGAGGTTGCCACCACGTACATCATTGGTCGCGTGATTAACGGCGACTACGGCGTGGCGATTGCGTACTGCGCGGTGCTGATTTTGATCATGATTGTAGCGATTATGTTCGTGCAATGGCTGGTTGGTTCACGCAAGCTGGGACGACGCGGTGCGGTGGTGGCAGCACCGGTCGCTGCGGTCGCTGTGGGTTGACTGCTATGTGAACTTTTGCGCTACCGCAGCACATTGTTTCGTCACCCCGGCGAAGGCCGGGGCCCACGCCCAACGAGCCCATCGCAGTCAACGCTTGCATTCCACCGTGGACCCCGGCCTTCGCCGGGGTGACGATTCAAATTATTTTCTGCAACGAAGAATTTCGGGTATTTGAAATGACCAACACCACCAACACCACCAAAGGCACCCTCGAATTTATCAACGTAGTCAAAGACTACGGCACAGGCGAGCCCGCCGTGAAGGGCATCACGTTTCGCATTGAAGACGGCGAGCTCGTCACATTGCTAGGGCCGTCCGGCTGCGGCAAAACGACGACGTTGCGGATGGTAGCGGGGCTTGAATTGCCGAACTCCGGGCAAATTTTGCTCGGCGGAAAAGACGTCACCGCGAAATCTGCTGCGCAACGAAATGTATCGTTAGTATTTCAAAGTTACGCGCTGTTTCCGCACATGAGCGTGATGGAAAACGTCGGCTACGGCCCAACGGTTCAAGGTGTGAAGAAGCCGCAGGTCGCGGCGAAAGTCAACGACGTATTGAAGTTGATTGGCTTGACCGGCTATGAAAATCGCTTGCCGTCCGAGTTGTCAGGCGGGCAGCAGCAACGCGTTGCCATCGCACGTGCACTGGTGCTTGAGCCTGCGGTGCTGCTGTTCGACGAGCCGCTGTCCAACCTCGACACCAAACTGCGTCGTCACGTGCGCGAAGAGATTCGCGAGCTGCAACAGCGCCTGAACATCACCTGCGTGTACGTCACGCATGACCGCGAAGAAGCGATGGCCGTATCCGATCACATCATCGTGATGGATCGCGGCACTATCGCCGAGGCGGGCACCGCAAACCAGCTTTTCTTCCAACCACGCAGCGCATTTGTCGCCGACTTTTTGTCAGAAGCGAACGTGACCACAGGTCAGGTCGTGTCGTTTGAGAATGGCACCGCCACACTCACGCTCGGTAATTCGCGGTTCGACATCAAAACCGACGCCGCCACGGTGGGTGAGGCAAAAATCGCCTTGCGGCCTGATGTATTTGAAGTGACCACCGACGCGGCGGTGAGCCCGACCATCGAAGGCATTGTGCAAAAGTCCGCTTTCATTGGCAAAGGTGTCGAACTCTTGGTCACGACGTCGGCGGGCGATCTGTTCGTGTTCCTGCCAAAAGAGCGCGCGCCGCATATCGTGGGCAGCGCCATTCGACTGGCGTTTCCTGCCGATGAGGCGCGCCTGATTGTGTAGGTGGCGTGAAAGCAAAAACGCCGCGACGATCCGGTCGCCGGGGACAAGGTGCCACGACGCGGGTCGGAAAAAATGGAGAATCTGGACAATGAATCGTAATATTTTTATGGCGGTCGCGTTGCTGCTAAGCCACGCCGCGCCGAGCTTCGCACAAGAAATCGTGCTCGGCCAGTCCGTCGCGCTCACCGGTCCTGCGCAAGAGTTGGGCAAAGAAATGCAGCTCGGTGCCAAGACCTACTTTGACGCGGTGAATGCCGCTGGTGGCGTGCGCGGAAAAAAGATCGTGTTGCGCACGCTCGACGACGGATACGAGCCATCGCGCGCTGAGGCCAACACCAAAAAATTTGTTGAAGACGGCGACGTGCTCGCATTGTTCGGTTACGTCGGTACGCCGACCAGCGCCGCGTCGGTTCCGATTGCCAGCAAAGCAAAAATTCCGTTCTTCGGTGCATTTACCGGCGCTGAATTGTTGCGCACGCCGCTAAATCGCTATGTGTTCAACGTACGAGCCAGCTACTTTGACGAAACCGAAGCCATCGTGCGCCAAATGACGCAGGGCGGCGTCACGCGCATCGCCGTGTTTCATCAGAACGATTCGTACGGACAGGCAGGCTTGGCTGGCGTGGAGCGCGCACTGGCCAAGCGACAGCTACAGGTGGTCGCCAAGGCGACGGTGGAGCGCAACTCGTCCGACGTCGCGGCAGCTGTTTCTGCAATGGTCGCGGCCAGGCCGGAGGTGATCATCATGGTCAGTGCCTACAGTTCGTGCGCCGAATTTATCAAGCAGATCAAGGCCAGAGACTTGCCAACGCGTTTCGTTAACGTGAGCTTTGTCGGCACCAAACCGCTGGCTAAAGCGCTCGGCGCGGAGGCTGACGGCGTGATGATTTCGCAGGTAATGCCACCCCCGACGGCCATCAAATTTCCAGTGGTTGTCGAATATCAAAAGGCGCTGAAAGCCGCAGGTGTCAATGATTTTTCATACACCAGCCTTGAGGGCTATGTGGCGGCTAAAGTGATGGTCGAAGCGCTTCGACGCGGCGGCGACGCGTCGCGTGAAGCGTTGGTGAAGGCGCTGGAAAGCCTGCGTAATATCGATGTCGGCGGCTTTAGCGTGTCGTTCGGTCCGGACAGCCATAATGCGTCCACCTTTGTCGAGTTAACAGTGCTCAATAAAAAGGGCGAAGTGCGGTATTAATGGCGGGTTGCGCGAGTTTGCTTTTTTCGCGCCTGCCTTCACCTGTTCAAAGGTGTCAACAATGGCCACGATTCGGCCTCGGGAGTTCATCAGCGTGATTGTGTACAACCTGGCCTGCGACCATCAGCATCCGTTTGAAGGCTGGTTTTCGTCCCCCGCCGACTTTGAAAACCAGCGCGATCGCGGCCTAGTCGAATGCCCCGTGTGCGGCTCGAACACCGTGGAACGCAAGCTGCATGCGCCTCGCATCAACATGGGCGCACAGCAAAGTGCGGCGAGTGTGGCGAAAGAAGCTAGCGAAGCGAAAGACAGTACGGCGGTCGCGGTGCCTGCTGAAACGACGCCCGCCACCATGGATTCTGTGCCCGATATCGATTTCGGAAAACTGCGCAAAGCGATGGCGACGTTCGCTGAAAACGTGCGCGAAAACACCGAGTATGTAGGCGAAAAATTCGCCGAAGAAGCTCGTGCCATGCACTACGGAGAAAAGCCGCACAAAGGCATTCGCGGTCGCGCTGACCGAGACACTGCGCAGGAATTGCGAGAAGAGGGCATCACGTTCCAGTCGCTGCCGTTTCCAGTGGATTTTCCGAAGACGCATTAAGTGTGGATACGCTTTTTTTCAAGAGCAGCTTTTCACTGAAAAGCCCGTTCAATAAGGGCTAAGCTGCCGTTTATTGAATAGCTCGATAAATAACGTTTTAGCCGCATACGCCCAATTTATATGGGCGTTCTAGCAAAAAGCTGATGCAGATGTTTACGTAGGAGCGGCGAGAGCCGCGATCACTCAACATAACGGAGTTAGCGTCCCTGCGAGTGCGCTCAGTAGAGCCTTTTGCCGCTCCTGCACGGTGATTTCTAGCGAGCGGTTTCGCTCAAAAAAGCGACGCCTGTTTAGCGTCAATGTCCGCCTTCTGCGATTCACGAATCCCATGCGCTTTCCGCACTTTGATGCCCTCTCGCGCTGGATTTCTTGATCCGTGCGTTTCGAAAATTGCTTGCGCTTCTTTACGAAATTCGTTGCCTTTGCGCTTGATCCACATCGTTGATCGTGCGTGCTCAGCGGCGGCGACTACGTTGATCACAGGCACTGGATAATCGCGCCCAAGCACGCAACCGTATTCGCGCTGCAGGTTGTCCGGCATGCGCCAAGGCTCGAAGATGAAATCGGTTGGAACACGCGCCAGCGCTGGAATCCACTGCCGCACAAATGCACCCGTCGGATCCTGGTCACGCGCCTGCTTGATCGGGTTGTACATGCGCACCGTGTTGATGCCGGTGGTGCCCGATTGCATTTGCACCTGCGGGTAATGAATGCCGGGCTCGTAATCCAGAAACTCGCGCGCCAGATGCAGCGCGGGCTCGCGCCAGTGTTGCCACAGGTGATAGCTTGAAAAACTCGTAAGCATTGCACGCATGCGAAAGTTGATCCAGCCGGTCGCCGCCAGCATGCGCATGCAGGCGTCAATCATCGGCAAGCCTGTCTCGCCGTTGCGCCACGCAGCCTGCAGAAGCGCGTTGTGATTGTCTTCGCGCAGCCCTGCGTAGGCGCGATGCATGTTGGTGAATTCAATCGTCGGATCACGCTCCAGTTTTTGAATGAAATGGCAATGCCAGTGCAAGCGGCTCTCGAAAGATTTGAGGGACGCAAGCCAACCCGGCGCGCGTTCATGTTCGTCAATCGCCATCAGCTTTGCGCGCTGCTGCCATACCGCATGCACAACCTCGCGCACTGACAGCGTGCCATACGCGAGATGCGCGCTGATACGCGAGCATGCGTCAGCAGCAGACAGCGGGCTCGACATCTCGAAGCGATAGTGCTGACCACGAACGTTTAAAAAACTGTGCAGATCGGCGAGGGCAATGGTGCGGCCCCCGCGTTGACGCAGCGGCTTGTCTTGACCGTTGACCGAAAGGCGATTAACGGCGACGATGCCTTGGCTTTCAAGCGTCGTCGCTGCCAACGCCACATGCACTGGCGCGTCAAGCGGCGCGTTCTTCATGCGCTGCATCCAGAGCGCTGACCAGCGGTCGCGATCCTTGAGCCTGCGGACAACGGCACCGCTAGGGGATTCATGCCACGCAACGCCATTCGCGCGGCACCACGCAGCCACACGCTTGTCGCGCTCGTAAGTCGCACCGCTGCCTGTTTCTTCATGACTCCACAGGGTGAAATTACCAGCACTGAGCCTGATGGCCGCGAGCACATCAAGGATTTCGCCGACACGCGTGATGAGCTTGAGCCCCATCGCGTTGAGGTCGGCTTCTAGCGTTTGCAAGCATTCGTTGATGAACGCCACGTGCTGCGCCGATACATCCGGTTGCGCGATCAGGCTGGGCTCGTAGACATACAACGGCAGCACGCGCCCGTGCGCGCATGCCTGTGCCAGCGGCGCATGATCCGTGACGCGTAAATCGCGTTTAAACCAGACGACGTTCACAGCAACGCTCACACTGGAAACCGCTCGCGACGCACCTGATTCCAGAACGACGTGAATGAGCGCTTAAGCATGGTTGGATTGGCGAAGGCGCGCGGCGCGGGTAGCGCATCGCGCACGACGCGCTGAATCAGTTCGTTGTAGAAGGGATTTAACGTGTTGATTGCTTCTAACTGCATGCTCGCCAGCGCCGCAGTCAGCTCATCAGTTGTGCCCACGAGAACGCTCGTGCAGCGAGACGTCATTGCCTCCATCACAAATTGCCAACGCATCAACGACCACGGACACGGCGCATGAAAATCCGTGTTGAGAATGCCAACAGCGGCACGCTCATCCGGCAAATGCAACGACCACGGGTGCATCAGCCAGACGGGCTCTTGGCGTACATTCTGCGCGGTGTCGAAGTGTCGCGAAGGCGGTGAGGAAAAACATTCCGGCTCTACGACTGGATCAACAAACAACGGTTTCGGCGACAGCACAACTTTGTCGCTACGAGCCACCGCATCAAGCCTTTCGTACGTCGCATCAATCACGCTGCCGGTGCAATCCACACCCGGCGCGTAGCGTTCAACATTCTCCGCATTAAACAAATAAGGCTTGCCCGTCCACGTGCCAGCGACCCATTGCCAAGACAGCGTGTTCGACGCGAGATCGCCGTCGAGCAGGTGCGAGTACATCCACTTTGCGCCTGCTTGCCAACCCACTTTTCTAATGTGTACGACGTACGAGGCGATCCACATTCGGGCGTGATTGTGCAGATAGCCCGTCGCGTAAAGCTCGCGAACCTGTTGGTCAATGATGGCTACACCGGTACTCGCGGTGCGAATATCTTGCGGCAAAACGTGGGAGTAGAGCTGGGCGGGTGGCGAATGTGGCTCGCGCCAAATATCGTCACCGAGTCGCACCCACGCATGATGAAAATACTCACGCCAGCCGAATTCGAAGGCCAGTTTGTCATCCCAACTCAGCGCACGCCGCGCGTGAATGCTTTCAAGCAATTCGGGGATTGAGATCAGACCATGCGTGATGTACGGGGACAACCGCGTGACGTCGCCGCTCAGGAAATTGCGAGTTCGGGCGTAGCGCGCGGGGTCAACGCTTGCGGCGCGGGCCAGTGCTTCCGAGCGTGTCGATACAAAAGATATGGGTCGGGTCATCATGAAACTTCTGTTGATTTACCAACTCCCTGAGTTGAATATTAGCCGCGAGCAAGACGACGAGACCACGTTCCGCCTGCGCTATAATTTGATGTTGCAGAGACATAGCTCAGTTGGTTAGAGCACCACCTTGACATGGTGGGGGTCGCTGGTTCGAATCCAGTTGTCTCTACCAAAATTCACCGACACGTTATTTTTAAGGGATGCCGAAGAATGCCGCGAACTCGCACCACGACAGGATTTTCTTTCCGCCGGGGCTAGAGCTTTCTGCGTCATCTTGACGTGTCGCAAATGACAAAAGAAAAGCAGCTTCGGCTGCTTTTTTTTTTCTTAAGTTGAAAAGTTATGATTCAAATACAACTCCCCGACGGCTCGAAGCGACCGTTTGATAAGCCGGTCAGCGTGATGGAAGTCGCCGCCAGCATCGGTTCTGGTCTGGCCAAAGCAGCACTTGCAGGCAAGGTCGATGGCAAGCTGGTTGATACGTCGTTTGTCATCGATAAGGATTCTGACCTCGCGATCATCACTGACAAGGACGCCGATGGCGTCGAGGTGATTCGCCATTCGACGGCGCACTTGTTGGCTTATGCCGTAAAGGAGTTGTTCCCTGACGCGCAGGTCACGATCGGCCCAGTGATCGAAGACGGTTTTTTCTACGATTTCTCATACAAACGCCCGTTCACGCCGGAAGATTTGGTCAAGATCGAAGCGAAGATGACCGAGCTCGCAAAGAAGGACGAAAAGGTCGGGCGCAAAGTGCTGCCGCGTGATGAGGCCGTTGAGTATTTCAAGGATATAGGCGAGGCATACAAGGCGGAGATCATTGCCAGCATTCCGGCAGGCGAGGATGTGTCGCTGTATTCCGAAGGTGCGTTCACCGATTTGTGTCGCGGCCCGCACGTCCCGTCAACGGGCAAGCTCAAACACTTCAAACTGATGAAGGTCGCTGGTGCCTACTGGCGTGGCGATCATAAGAACGAGATGCTGACGCGCATTTACGGCACGGCGTGGGCGAAAAAAGAAGAGCTCGATCAATACCTGTTTCGACTGGAAGAGGCGGAAAAGCGCGACCATCGCAAAATTGGCCGCCTGCTGGACTTGTTTCACACGCAGGAGGAAGCGCCGGGCATGGTGTTCTGGCACCCGAACGGCTGGCGCATCTGGCAGATCGTCGAGCAATACATGAGGAAGGTTTACGAGAACAACGGCTATCAGGAAGTGCGCGCGCCGATGATTCTCGACCGCACGCTGTGGGAGAAATCGGGCCACTGGGAGAACTACAAAGACGCAATGTTCACGACCGAGTCCGAGAAGCGGACGTACGCCGTGAAGCCGATGAACTGCCCTGGCCATATCCTGATTTACAACGCCGGACTGCGTTCGTACAAAGAGCTGCCGCTGCGTTATGGCGAATTCGGCTCCTGCCATCGCAACGAGTCGTCGGGCTCGCTGCACGGCATCATGCGGGTACGTGGGTTTGTTCAGGACGACGGTCACATTTTCTGCACCGAAGACCAGATTCAGTCTGAATGTGTCGCCTTCAACGAGTTGCTGAAGAAGGTGTACGCCGACTTCGGTTTCACCGACATCATCTACAAGATTTCTACGCGTCCTGAAAAACGCGTCGGCTCGGATGAGGTGTGGGACAAGGCCGAAGCTGCGCTCAAAAACGCGCTTGATTCGGTGAATGCGCCGTGGGAAGAACTGAAAGGCGAGGGCGCGTTTTACGGGCCAAAGATCGAGTATTCGCTGAAAGACGCGTTGGGCCGCGTATGGCAGTGCGGAACGATGCAGGTGGACTTCAATATGCCGGTGCGGCTGGGCTCGGAATACGTCGGCGAGGACAACTCGCGACATCCGCCGGTGATGCTGCACCGGGCGATTCTGGGCTCGCTGGAGCGCTTCATCGGCATCCTGCTTGAAAACTTCGCTGGCGCGCTGCCTTTGTGGCTCGCTCCGCGCCAGTTGGCCGTGGCGTCGATCACGTCGGATCAGTCGGGATACGCGCAAAACGTTGCAAATCAGTGCAAGGCCGCAGGCCTTCGTGCCGAGCCTGACTTGAGGCCAGACAAAATATCCTATAAAATCCGTGAGTTAAGCATTCAGAAGCTTCCGTACATCGCTGTGGTGGGAGCAAAAGAAGCTGAATCGGGCAACGTCGCAGTACGCGGCAGGGGCAATGTAGATTTGGGCGTGATGCCCATTGCACAATTTATCGCCCTGGCGGTCGGGCAAAACCGGCCCGGTGCTCACATCCCGAATTAAACTGGAGTTATCACATAGCCGATAAAGAAACGCGAATCAATCGAGAGATCACCGGTCTCGAGGTTCGACTGATAGACAAAGACGGTGAGCAGGCGGGTATCAAATCATTGCGTGAAGCGATGCAGATGGCCGAGGACGCGGAACTTGATCTGGTGGAAATTGCGCCCACAGCGCAACCCCCGGTGTGCCGAATCATGGATTACGGCAAATTTAAGTTTCAGGAAGCCAAGCGCCTGCAAGAGTCAAAAGGCAAGCAGAAGCAGATTGAGATCAAAGAGATCAAGCTGCGACCGCAAACCGACGAAAACGACTATCAGATCAAGATGCGCAAGTTAAACGAGTTCATCGCTGAAGGCGATAAAGTGAAGGTGACGCTTCGCTTCCGTGGACGTGAAATGGCGCATCAAGAGTTCGGCATTCGGCAGCTCGAACGGATACGTGCGGAAACAGCGGAAACCTGCGTGGTTGAGCAGTTTCCGCGTTTAGAAGGTCGGCTCATGGTGATGATGCTGGCTGGTAAGAAGAAACAGGTGGCGGGCGAGAAAAGCGCGGCACCCACAAAACCAGCAACCGCTCCGGCAGTCGCTGCGACCGCAAAGCCCGCTCCGGTGATCAATGCGGTCACCCTGCCCGCTCAGGCACCCAAGATTGCAGCGTAGTTGCTGTAGCGCCTGACGAGTAGATTTAGAAGGAAACTAGGCCATGCCTAAGATGAAGACCAAAAAGAGCGCGTCAAAGCGGCTCAAAGTCCGCGGGAGTGGCAGCATCAAGCGCGCTCACGCTACGAAGCGACACATCCTGACCAAGCGCACGACGAAAAACAAACGTCAACTGCGCGGCACGTTGACGATTCACCCGTCTGATGAGAAATCCGCTCGTCAGATGCTGCCATACGCATAAAGGAGGATTGAAACATGCCTCGCGTAAAACGTGGCGTCACAGCCCGTGCCCGTCACAAGAAAATTATCGCGTTAGCCAAAGGCTACCGCGGTCGTCGTAACAATGTATATCGCGTAGCCAAACAGGCAGTGATGCGCGCCGGGCAATACGCCTATCGCGATCGTCGCAACAAGAAACGCGATTTTCGTGCCCTGTGGATTGCGCGTATCAACGCAGCGAGCCGTGAGTGCGGCATGAAGTATTCGACCTTCATGGGCGCAATGAAAAAAGCGCTTTGTGAAATCGACCGCAAGGTGCTCTCAGACATGGCAGTCTTCGACATGCCAGCGTTTAAAGCGCTCGTAGAGCGCGTGAAGCTGGCGTAACTCGCCTCCCACTTCAGACGCTCTAGAGCAACCCAAAAGGGAGGCGAAAGCCTCCCTTTTTTTATGTTTCCTTCCCCCCGCATCACGGGAGAGGGTGCCCGACAGGGCGGGTGAGGGACTTGTAGTTACAAACCATGTTTGCTTCTGCGACGGCCCTCACCCCAACCCTCTCCCGCGCTGCGGGAGAGGGAGCCAAGGAGATTACGTGACCTCATCACTCGAACAAGTTGTCGCCACTGCAACCGCCGACTTCGCAGCCTGCGCCGACGCGCCGTCCCTCGAAAACGCCAAAGCCAAATACCTCGGCAAAACCGGTGCGGTGACCGAATTGCTCAAAGGCATGGCGGCGCTGACGCCCGAGGAAAAGAAGACGCGTGGCGCTGAAATCAACGCGGTCAAAACCGCCGTTGAATCAGCGCTCAAAGCCCGTCGCGATGCGTTGGCGAATGACGCGTTAAACGCCAAACTCGCTGCTGAATCCATCGACGTGACGCTGCCGGGCCGTGGTCGTGGCACGGGCGGCATCCATCCGGTGATGAAGAGCTGGCAGCGGGTGGAAGAGATCTTCGCGTCCATTGGTTTCGACGTCGCTGACGGCCCGGAAATTGAGGCCGACTGGTTCAATTTCACCGCGCTCAACAATCCGCCGAACCATCCAGCACGCTCGATGCAGGACACGTTCTACGTTGA
>JAYVNO010000127.1:0-5090 GCA_043758415.1 Burkholderiales bacterium | reverse complement strand
GGTGCATATTTCGCCTGTTTTTTGGGCAATATCTCGATATTGCCGCTGCAAAACAGTCAAAATCTGCCCTCGGGCGGGCGAATTTTCGCTACGATGTTCCAAACCCGAAAGACTCCTAGCTGCGCGCTAGTCCGGAAATTTTTTGGATCGTTGTCACACTATCAGCTTTTAGACCAAACGTCATCTGTATCAGGGCTGGATCGTTATTTCGTCGAATATCGACTTTACCGTAAAAGTGCCTCTACGCCCATATTGAGTAAAGGTTATAGAAAAATGTTGATGCTTCGCTAACTCGCCAGAAATGCTTGAATCACCCGGTTCACTTCATCCGCGTTTTCACGGGCCAGCCAATGCCCCGCGCCTTCAATGCGATGCAGCCGCAGCTCAGACACGTGTTGCTCAATACCGTCGAGCAAAACCGGCAGCAGCGCACGATCTGCGCTGCCCCAGATGATTTGCGTGGGCACTTTGACGTGAAATTGCTCAGGCTTCAAGGCGGCGGCCACCACGGCCATTTTGCCGGGCTTCTCGGCGGTGTCGGGATGCAGTGGCGAGACCCGATAAAGATTGGTACCACCGGTCAACCCGCGCTGCCAGCAGGCGCGATAGGCCGCACGATCCTCCTCCGACAGCTCGCCCAGCATGTCGAACAATCGCTTGAAATCATTCTCTGCCAACAGCGCTTCTGAGCCGTCGCGACGCAGCCAGTTCATGTATTGACTCGCGGCCTGTTGCGCTGGATCGGTCGCTAGCGCGTGGGCAAACGTCATCGCATGCGGCGAATTGAGCACCACAAATTTGCGCATTAGCTCCGGGTGCTGCGCGGCCAGACTCCACGCCACTGCACCGCCCCAGTCATGGGCAACGACGGCATGCACCGGCGCGCCCAATTCGTTGATCACCGCACACAAATCAGCGACCAGCAAGGCCGTTTTATAAGCCGCAACGGCGGTCGGTTGCGACGACAAATTGAAGCCCCGCAGATCAACAGCGACACAGCGATAATCCTTGGAAAACTCAGACAACTGCTTGCGCCACGAGTACCAAAACTCCGGAAAGCCATGCACGAAGAGCAGCGTCGGCGCACCCGAATCAGCAGAAGGGCCGCACACCTTCGCATGCAAGCAAATGCCGTCGGCGGTGTCGAAGTAGCGGGTTGGGAGATTGAGCTCTGCGTTCATTTCAGGAATGTATTGCATCCGGCCACAAACGTCCTATTAGAGACCCCTGGGCGCGAGGAGGGTTGCCCAAGTTGAATTGGAGTCGCGCCCACGGGCGCGTCTACAAACGTCGCGATGGCAGCCAGCAGAATCCGCGCGACTGACGCAAGCACCAAAAGCACCAAAAGCACCAAAAGCGCCAAAGCACGAAAAGTGCCGAAAACGACGCAATGCAGTCTCAATTAGCGCAAAATCTCAGGTGGGGAGCATGGGGCACGCGGCAACGTGTCGCGCCCCAAACCCGGATCTAATCACTGGAGGATTTCGTGAAACTTTACTACAGCAACGGGGCCTGCTCCCTGTCACCGCACATCGTGTTGCGCGAGTCGGGACTCAAGTTCGATCTCGTGCGCGCCAGCACCAAAACGCACGCACTCGACGACGGCACCGACTACTACACGATCAACCCAAAGGGCTCGGTACCGCTGCTCGAACTCGACAGCGGCGAACGCCTGACTGAAGGCCCCGCCATCGTGCAATACATCGCAGATCTTGTGCCCGGCAAAAATCTGGCACCCGCCAACGGCACGCTCGCACGCTACCGTGTGCAGGAGTGGCTTAACTACATCACCAGCGAAATCCACAAAACCTATTCGCCGCTGTTCCGTCCCAACACGCCCGACGAGTTCAAAACCATCGCACGCGATGCGTTGCAGAAAAAGTATGCGTATGTTGACGGCAAACTCGAAGCAAAAAACTACTTGATGGGCGAGAATTTTTCAGTGCCCGATGCCTACCTGTTTGTGGTGACGACGTGGGCGCCTCACGTGGGCGTTGATCTCTCCGCATTCAAAAATCTCAATGCGTTCATGGATCGCATGCGTGGGCGCCCGGCGGTTCAGGAAGCATTGCAGGCGGAAGGGCTGGTTCAAAAGACTGCCTGATCAGGCGAGCGCTGCGATGGGCGACCATTTGCGGTTGCCCTTTCACGGCATTCCCTGAGACTTATTACTGAGTCAACCAAATAAGACCGGTTCGGCAGGCTCCCTCTCCCTGGGGGAGAGAGTTGGGGTGAGGGACTTTGCACACGAGTCAGGCATCGGGATGCAATCACCCTCACCCCCCCGCCCCCGGCCTTCGCCGGGGCAGGCTCTACTCCCCGGGGGAGAGAGAGCCATAGCGGTCGCGATGGGACAGATTTAGTTGACTTGTTAATATCTGCAACGAACGCGGATGCACCAGGGGCCGGTCAGCCAAGTATCTACAATCTGCTGCTCTCGCTACAAGGCGGCTGATGACCGTTACGGCGGCAGAACGCACTTCTGGTTCAGGTAGGCCTGGATAGCACTGTCGGTTCGGGTGCCTGGCATTGCCAGCGGCGCGCGAATCGCCGCCGTCAAAACGGTGGCAGGCATGGCAACGGAGTACCGCCAGAATAGCAAGCCGTCGGTGAGTGGGTTGACGATGCCGTCACCGTCAATATCAAGCGCGAGGCCGAGGCCGTCGAGATAAGCCGCAATTTCCGTCGGGTTTTTGCGCGATGCTCCGGAGCTAAACGGGATGCCCTGAACCAACGCCGCGCCGCGTAGCCCGCTCATGTAGCGAAAGGCGAGCGCGGCATCGGTGGCGGCATCACAGCTGCCGTTGCCGTCGATGTCGAACGTGAGCGGCGTGGCCGTGGGCGCGGTGCTTTTCCAGTGCTGCATCAGCGCGCGCAATGCCTGCGGTTTGTTGGTTGGCGATGGCGCGCCAGCCTGATTCTGCGAGTTTTCGCCATGACATCCGGCGCAGGTTCTGATCTCGCCCGGCTGCATCGTGACCCAAACGCGTTCGCGCACAACCGGTTCTCCGGTCACGTCGGTGGTCTGCCACGCCAGCGCCTGGTTGGCCGGCACAAAGGCGGCACTCGATCCATCGGATGCGATTTGCACGCTGCCCGCGGGCCCGGTTGTCGCAGGGTTGTAGGCCGATGTCATCGGCTTGCCAAGTACCCGTCGGCCCGGTTTCCCGGCGTAGCCGCGCACGCGATCGGCTTGCAGGATTTGATAGTGCGCGATGTCGTAAATCTTGCCCGCGTTGCCGAGCGTTTGTGTTCCACCCGCGCCCGGTACGCGCAGGTTGTACGGTTGCTGTTTGTCGCCGCGGTCGCGGCTGGTGTGGTTGCGCGTCACGATGAGTGCCAAATCCTTCGATTTAAGCCATGCCCGCAGCGCGGCCTCATTAACGGACTCCTCGTTGAGCACCTGTTTTTCAATGTCAGCGACATCGGTTACGCGCGGTGACGGACGGGTGCGGGCGACGACCTCAACCGGCTCAAACTCCCACAGCGAACCGCTGTAGGTGAGCGGCACATCGGGTGACCACCAGCTGACGGACTTGCTGATGCCTCCCGTCAACGCTTGCCCTGCTGCGAGTGGCACGCTGCCGCCACCGGTCAATTCCTTGATTTGAAAACTGGTGCCGCTTTGAATGTCTGACTGTGCGGTGTGAACCGCGAGCATTTGGCCTGACGCCAGCGGCAATGGATTTCGGAAGCGACCGCCGGGAATGCTGTTGGTGCCCTGCGTGGGAGGCGGGCTGGCATCAACCATCGCAATCTGCTCCGCGTTCAGGTTCGGTGGCGCGTTGAAGCGGATGATGTTGCCGCTGGTCATGGTCGCGAATTCAGGCGTGTAAATTGCGAAGTAACGACCCGCAAGCGTCGGGTCTTCCTTGATCTGAAACAGTCCACCGTCGCCTCGAATATTGCGCTTGTTTGCGATGGTGAGCGCGTTGTAATAGGTGAGGGCCGGATCGCTGGTGAACGACTCGCTGATGTAGCTGTAGGAGAGCTCATGGCGACCCATGTGGTTTAACGTCAGCTCGCTGCTGCCGTCCTGATTCATCTCCCACGGTTGAAACAGGTTGAACGTGAACCCGGCGACCGGGCCATAGGCAGCGGATGTCTGGCCCAACCGCGATTCGGGAAACACTTCGACGTTGGCGGTCGTCGTTGCATTCGCCGCTTCCGATAAATAAATCTCGGGTATCAGGCCGTTTCCTGGTGCCCCGTCGTTCTGCTGGTCGCGTTGCAAATGATCCCATCGGGTAAAAAGCACGCGACCAAAACTGTCGATGAACGGCGAGAACAGGCCGCTCGGCGTGTGGTTCAGGATCTTCAGCTTGCCGGTAATTTTGTCCAGTCGCCACAGGCCGGTGATCGTTGCCGTGCTTTCGTATTCATCGAGTTGCGGATGTAGGTGCGTTTGCCCATCACGCGGCGCGTCCGAGGTGAAAAGAATATTGTCGTTGCTGTCGTAAATCGGGGAGACGTTGTTGTACGCCAGTTGCCCGGCAACCTTGGTGATCGCAACCGTTGCGCCTTGGGTGATGCCCGTCACTTCGTACATCTGCCAGACGTGACTTGTCTGCTGGTACTGCGTGGTGGGCGCGCCGATAACCATGCTAAACAGGGCGTTGCTGCCGCTCCAGTGCACATGCGGTTCACGCACCGCAATCGCGGTTGCGCCCTGAAAGCCTGCCTGCCCGTAGCCCGCCTCGCCAGTCAGATTGCGCAGCGTGCCGTCCTGGTAGCGAATCATCAGGTCGCCCCCACGCGGCGCGCTGTCGACGCTGGCGAGGTGGTTGGCAAAGGTAGAGGTGCGACTGGCGAAGGCAGCGTTCGCTGTCGGCACCTGCGTGACAAAAAGAATGGGATTGGCAACAGCAACCGCTGTAGTCGTCGAAACAGAGGAACTGCCGCCTGCGGAGCTGCCTAGGGAGAGAAGCAGCGCCACTGAACCCGTGACGGCATACGAGATTTTCTCCGAACGGCGGGGATTTCGCATCATGGCGTGGCAACTCAATACCCGGCCCCGCAAATCACTCAACTGGCGCTGCCCCATCGAACTCTTTATGCCAGGCACTTTCGATTTCCATCAACATTTCACC
>JAYVNO010000126.1:0-5101 GCA_043758415.1 Burkholderiales bacterium | reverse complement strand
TGCCGACGGCACTGTCGGCCATTGCATTCTGGTGGATATTTGACGCACAATTTTCCATCATCAGTTGGGTGCTGGTGAAGATGGGCATCATCGACACCTACATTGATTTCCTGGGCAGCCCGTGGAATGCGCGCTTCTCGGTGATTGCTGCAAACGTCTGGCGTGGCGTGCCTTTTGTTGCGATCACCCTGCTGGCTGGTTTGCAGACGATTTCGCCGTCGTATTACGAAGCCTCCGCCATCGACGGCGCGACGCCGTGGCAGCAGTTTCGCTACGTCACGCTGCCGCTGTTGACGCCGATCATCGCGGTGGTCATGACCTTTTCTGTGCTGTTCACCTTTACCGATTTCCAGCTCATCTACGTGATCACGCGCGGCGGACCGCTGAACGCGACGCACCTGATGGCGACGCTGTCGTTCCAGCGTGCGATCTCTGGAGGCGCGCTCGGCGAAGGCGCGGCGATTTCAATTGCGATGGTCCCGTTTCTGCTGGCTGCCATCATGTTCAGCTACTTCGGCTTGCAGCGCCGCGTCTGGCAACAAGGTGGGGGTGACAAATGAGCCGCGATACAGCGACCGACACAGCGGGCATGACCTTCCTCGAATCGACACCGAGGAAGCTGGTCAATGCGTACCTTCCCCTCGGCGCGTTTTTGTTTGTGTTGCTGTTCCCGTTTTACTGGATGGCGATCACCGCGTTCAAGCCGAACAACGAGTTGCTTTCGCGTGACGGTAACCCGTTCTGGGTGAACTCACCCACACTCGATCATGTGAAAAAACTGCTGTTCGACACGGCTTATCCCGAGTGGATGTGGAACACGGTGCTGGTGTCCGTCACTGCCACCTTTTTCTCGCTAGCAGCCTCGGTACTCGCCGCCTACGCGATTGAGCGACTGCGATTTGCTGGAGCCAAGCAAGTGGGTTTGGCGATATTTCTTGCGTATCTTGTACCGCCGTCGATTCTGTTCATCCCCCTCGCCTCAGTGGTGTTTCAACTCGGACTATTCGACACTCGCCTCGCGCTGATCCTCACTTACCCGACGTTTCTGATTCCGTTTTGCACATGGCTGCTAATGGGCTACTTTCGCACGATCCCGTTTGAGTTGGAGGAATGCGCGCTGATCGATGGCGCGACCCGTTGGCAGATACTCACCAAAATCGTGCTGCCGCTCGCTGTTCCGGGGTTGATTTCAGCGGGCATTTTTGCCTTCACGCTGTCCTGGAACGAGTTCATTTACGCGCTGACGTTTGTATCGTCCTCGGAGCTGAAAACGCTGCCGGTCGGGGTGGTCACCGAGCTTGTTGAGGGCGACGTTTATCACTGGGGCTCACTGATGGCAGGCGCGCTGTTCGGCTCGCTGCCCGTCGCTTTCATCTACTCGTTCTTCGTGGAATATTACGTGTCGGGCATGACTGGTTCCGTCAAAGAATAGCGCCCGCGCTGCGTAAATACAATAGGATCACTGATTTTCGATTGATCCATCATGTCTTTTCGCGGCCTCAATGTTCTCGGCGCTCCCATCAAGGACTGCAACCACGATCCGATGACCGGTTTCATGCGCAACGGTTGCTGCGAAACCGGGCCGCAGGACACGGGATCGCACACCGTGTGCACCATCATGACCGACGAGTTTTTGACGTTCAGCGCATCACGCGGCAACGATTTGTCGACACCTGCGCCAAGGTGGGGCTTTCCGGGGTTGATTGCGGGCGACCGCTGGTGCTTATGCGCCGCGCGCTGGCTTGAAGCGTATGGCGCGGGCTGCGCGCCTCAGGTGGCGCTGGACGCCACGCACGAGAAGGCGCTGGACGTCATTCCGCTGGCTGCATTGCGCGAGCATGCTCAGGCGGTGGAGTCCTAGTAGCAGCCCTCGTCACTGTCGGAGATTATTCGACCTTCAACCGAGCGTCCGCGACCAGCTTCTTCCAACCGTTGTAATCATGCGCGATGAACGCGGCCAGACGCTCCGGGCCACCGGGCGTCAGATCAACGCCATCGCCTGTCAGCCGTTCCTGAACCTCTTTTTGTGCAAGAAACCTCTGCACTTCCGCATTCAGCCGATTCACAATAGCGGCGGGTGTACCCACCGGTGCCACCAGCCCCCAATAGTTATAAACCTCGGTGCCATTCGCGCCCGCTTCCTTCATAGTGGGCACGTCGGGCAGCAGCGGTGAGCGCTTGTCGCCGGTCACCGCCAGCGCGCGCGCCTTGCCGCCTTTAACATGTGCCAACACGGCGGGAATGGTGCCGGTCAGCAGCGCAATTGAGCCGCCGAGCAAATCGGTGGTGGCGGGTGCGATGCCCTTGTACGGCACATGCAAAATGTCGGTGCCGGTTTTAAGTTTGAACAATTCAAGCGCGAGATGATTGACGCCACCCGCGCCCGCGCTGCCGTACGCGAGCTTGCCGGGATTGGCTTGGGCAAACGCGATCATTTCGCGCATGCTGGTAAATGGCGATTGCGCATTGCTGATCCACACCAGCGGCCCCGCCGCGATCAAAGCGACGGGCGTAAATTGTTTGACGGGATCATAGTTGGCCACCGCTGGCGTCGCGGCGGCAACCGTGGTGAAGGGCGAGGCTACAAAGAGCAACGTATAGCCGTCGGCAACCGCGTTCGCTACAAATTGCGTGCCAATCGCACCGCTTGCGCCAACGCGGTTTTCAACAATGACCGGCTGCTTCAATTGCTCTTCCAGCTTAACGGCTGTGAAGCGCGCCACCGCATCAGTGCCTGCGCCCGCGGCGAACGGCACAATGATTTTGATCGGTTTTTCTGGATAGTCGGCAAACGCGAACGCAGCAAAGAGCGAGCAAAGAGCAGAACAAATAGTGCGCATGGAAACTAGGATTTTGGGTCGGCGCGGGGATTGTATCTGCGGTTGTCCACCGCTTGCGTGACCGCTGCGTTACAGTGTCGCCTGATTTAGCCGCAGATTCGCGTCGTGCTGATTGGCAACGTCACAAAGGGAGCCCACATGTCTGACCTGACCGTGATCGATAGCTCGGTACTGATCGCCTCGCCACATTCGCACCTCGCCGCACCGGTTGACCGACTGTCGTCGCTGTTCGCGCTGCGACTAGTGCTCACCTTGGGGCCCAAATTCAATCTGCGGCGCGACATCAACGACGTGATGACGCTCTCGGCACGGCACCTTGTGTGGCCGGTGTCGATCGCGCAAAAAGTACAGAAGTTCCTGAGCCATCGCTGCGCCGAAATGCCGGCGTGGGCCGGTGTGGGCAAGCTGTCGCCCGACGAGTTTATCGCGCGCCACGGCGTGTGGAACGGCACCTACGACGACACCACCCTTTTCTATTACTTGGACGAATTCTGCAAGCAAAACGGCAAGGATGTGCTGGCGCTGTTTCAGGGCACCGTCGATGCGCTGGAAAAAATGACGCGCGATTCGTCGATTCGCCTCACAGACAACATCGGCATGCTGGCCAAAGTGCTCGCCCTCAGCGCGGCCGAAACGACACTCATCAAATGCGCGGCGCTCGCCAAATGCACCCGCGATTTGCGTCCGGTGCTCGTCGATTGCAAAGCGGCCAGTGCCGCAGAGGCGCATGCCATGCTGGGTGAGGTCGCAAAGGTTTCGCCGAACGACATCGCGGTTGCCTTGAAGCCCGGTGGACGTCTTGAATCGTTGGCGCTCATTGACACGCCGATTGCGGAGCACAACATTACCGATCTCGGCGATTTGATGCGATTGTCGGATCGCTTGCTGCCCATTTTGCTGGAGGCCTACGAGTCCGAGAGCGCGATGATGGCGGCCTTCACCAAGCCTGCCAATTCGTCTGAGCTGACGCTTGCCGATTACCCGCATGTGGAGGCTGATGCGCGCTACCTCGCTGCGCTCTTGAAGACCGCAACCGAGCGATCCGAGAAAGGCGTGAACGTCTTGATTTACGGCGCGCCAGGAACGGGGAAAACGGAGTTTGCGAAGGTCATCACTGCACTCTCTGGCGCGGAGTTATACGAGGTCGAATGCTTTGATCGTGAGGGACAAAGCTTGTCCGGCAAAGAGCGCTATCGCTCGCTGCAAGTCTCACAATCGTTTTTGAAAGGCCGCAACAACACGGTGCTGTTGTTCGACGAAGTGGAAGACGTATTCCCGAGCAATCCGTCAGAGATGCTGAACATGTTTCTGGCGGATGATAACCATCGCGGCAGCGTGAACGGCAAGGCGTGGGTGAACCAGACGCTGGAAAATAATCCGGTGCCGACCATCTGGATTTCGAATTCGATCAATCAGATTGATCCGGCCTATCGCCGTCGCTTTCAATTCCATCTGGAGCTTAAGAACCCGCCGCAGCACGTGCGTGCGAACATTACGAAAAAGCATTTGGCTGGGCTCGATGTCAGCGCTGAATTTGTTGAAAAACTCGCGGCGCGGCGCACGCTGACGCCAGCGCAAATCCACGCGGCGGCTCGCTTTGCGCAGTTGACGCACGGACAGGTTGAGGACGGCGTCGAAGCGCTGATGCTCAAGCAATTGGAGCGTAGCGACGAAGCGCTAGGGCATAAGGATGAAAACGACAAATCGCAATTTCGGCCGCTGGTGACCACCTACGATTTGTCGCTGCTGAATATTGAGACGCGGCATCCCGTCGAGAAAATCATTGCCGCGCTTAAGAACAAGGGCGCGGGTTCGCTCTGTTTCTTCGGCATGCCGGGCACCGGAAAAACCGCGCTAGGCGAGCACATCGCGAAATCAATTGAACGTCCGCTGATCATCAAAAAAGCCAGCGATTTGATGAGCAAATATGTGGGTGAGACCGAGCAACAAATGGCCGCGATGTTCAAGGAAGCGGAGCAGGAAAAAGCCGTGCTGCTGCTCGACGAAGCCGACAGCTTTCTGCAAAACCGAGCGCTCGCGCAGCGCAGCTACGAGATCACCGAAGTCAACGAAATGCTGCAGGGCATGGAGCGTTTCAAAGGCGTGTTTATCTGCACGACTAACCTGTTTGATCGCATCGACGAGGCGGCGCTGCGGCGCTTTACCTTCAAGATCAAGTTCATGCCGCTGACCCATGCGCAGCGCGAGAAGATGTTCGTGACTGAGGCGTTGGCGGGCGACGCTTCATTGATGACACCCGA
>JAYVNO010000125.1:0-15150 GCA_043758415.1 Burkholderiales bacterium | reverse complement strand
GCGCGGGGCGCGCAGCAACCGGAATGTACGCGCAGGTCACATGAGGATTGCGAGCACCCCGTAACGACACAATGCGCCCCACAAATGAATTTTTAGAGGTGCCTCTAAGTTAAAGTCTGCGCCAGCCGCCGCACACCTTCCTGCAATTTCGCCATGTTCACCGCGTAGGCCATGCGAACGTGTTCTCGCGCCCGGTGCTCACCAAAATCAATGCCGGGCGCGAAGGCCACCCCAGTTTTGTCGAGGATTTCGCTAGCGAAGGCTTCGCTGTCTTGGGTGAACGCACTGACGTCGGCGTAAACGAAAAATCCGCCGTCGGGAATGATGGGAATCTTGAAGCCAATTTGGCTCAGCGCGTTGGCGAAATAATCGCGGCGCGTCTGAAATTCAGCGCGGCGTGATTCGGCAATCGCGTAGCCCGCGTCGGTGAAGCAGGCTAGCGCGGCATGCTGCGACAAGGCAGCGGGCGAAATGTAGAGGTTTTGCGCAAGTTTTTCGAGGTCGCGCACATAGCGCTCGGGCGCAACCAGCCAACCGAGCCGCCAGCCCGTCATGTTGAAATATTTTGAGAAACTGTTCACCGAAAACGCGTCGTCGGTGTGCGCAAACACCGTCTCAGGTTTGCGACCGTAGTTCAAGCCCGAATAGGTTTCGTCAGAGATCAGCACGCCACCTTGCGCCGCCACGCAGTCGACGATGCGCTTCAGTTCGCCTTCGCGCAGACTGGTACCCGTCGGGTTAGACGGACTTGCCACCAACACACCTTTGGTCTTTCTGCCCCACGCGCGATCAATCTGCACTGCCGTGAATTGATATCGCTCGTCAGGCCCGGCCGCGATGGTCTTCGGCACGCCCTCCATCACGCGCACAAAGTGGCGGTTACACGGGTACGACGGATCGGTCAGCAATATTTCGTCATCGCGATCAACCAGCAGCGCACAAGTGAGCAGCAGCGCCGCTGAGCCGCCCGCTGTGACGATGATGCGCTCGGGCGCAATGTCGAGGCCGTGAATGCGTTTGTAGTGCCCGCTAATGGCTTCACGCAGCGGGCGAATGCCCAGCGCGCTGGTGTAATAAATCTGGCCGCTCGCGAGCTGCTTTTGCGCCGCGTCAATCACCGGCTGCGGCGTCGGAAAATCCGGCTCGCCGATTTCCATGTGAATCACGTCGCGCCCCGAAGCTTCCAGCGCGCGCGCATGCGCCGCAATCTCCATGACGTGAAACGGTTCGATGTGGGAAAGACGGTTTGACAGACGCACAGGCGGGTCCAAAAGAGTGTGGCGCGGGCTATGTAACGTATCGTAACGCGATGGTGGTGGTCGCGATGATTTTCCTGCTGTTTGCCGGTGTATCGTGACGAGGCTGCGATAACGCAGTCCCGCACGCCTGTCGGGAGAAACGGGCTTTCACCGAGGGGAGCAATCGATGCCCATCACAGCACAGGCAATACTCAGCGCCGCAGCAGTCTGGCGTGGTCGTCAGTTTTCTGCCGCAAAATATGGCGAAAACCCGTACTGCGCATCCTTCGTGCGCTGGTGTTTCAAGCAGGTCAACGGCAGTCGCTACGGTCTGCCCGAAGCCAAGAGCGTGCCCTACTACCAGCGCAAGGGAATCCACGTGATGCCGGGCTCCTGGTATGCCGATTCTCTAGCGGGCGACGAAATTGGTCCGGTCGTGCAGCGCCCGCAGGCGGGCGATTTGCTTTTCTTTCATGACACTGCGCGCGGGCCATGGCCTGTCGGCTCAATCACGCATGTCGGCATCGCAGTCGACAGCGCCGGCATGATGGCAGACGCCGGGGGCGGAAGCGTGGTGCACTTTCGCCCCTACGAGGCAAATTTTCCTGGCCTGCTGGTGGAGACGCGCCGTCCGAACGCGCTGGGCGGGCCGCCACGCAGCACCCATCGTACTGCGATCACCATTATTCGCGGTCACGCCTTCAGCATGCTGCGTGGTGAACACGTGCGTGATTTGACCATTCAGTTTGTGCGGCGCGCGGGCGCGGCATCATCACCCGCTGCGTCGCAGCACCGATCAAGATTTGAACCGGCCTTCCCCACAATGACTCAGATGATGCCGCGCGCAGGCGGCGGTGCTGGCGTGTCGGGCGGTGGTGCTTCATCCGCAGTGGTATATGGGCGTGGCGGCAACTCTGCGCCGGGCATCACGCATTATGCCTGGGAAATCAGCATCAATAATCATGTGGTCAAGCCCGTTCATACGGTGACGGTGGACATCGCTTTTGGCGGTCATCGATTCAAGCTGTTCGGGCACGATCACAAGGCGCAACATTTTCTCGACGGCGTCCAAAACGATTTGACATCGATCAAGCTCACGGTTCGTAACGGCGCTGCGCATTTGTGGTTTAACGGCGCGGAAATTAAGCCCGATCATGCGGACGTGGAGCTCATGATCTGAGCGCTGCGCTGCATCACGGCCCGACAGTGCAAATCGCGAAGATCCTTGGCGGTGACGCCGATTACAAGTCTCTAATGATTTTAGCGCTGCTCCGTTCGCGGAAACCTGATTTTGCCCATCAATTGCGGCCAGCGCGGATCGGCGTGATGACGCTGAAAAGCCGGATGCGCGGGCAACTGCATGATCTGTGGTTGCTGGCTATCGGCCAGCGCCATCGCGTGTTCGAAGAATGCGTCTGTGTCCTGTCCGCCGCTCTCGCCGTACATGCGCACGTAGAGCCGAGCGCTTTCAGTCGCTTGCGCGAGTCGGTCGTAGAGCGTACGCGCGCCGTGCAAGTCACCGCGTGAGGCGCGACCATAGGCAGCATGCTTGATGATGTTGGTAGCTGTGGGATAAAGCGCGAGTGAGGCTTCAGCATAATCGCGCGCGATATCCGTATCACCGGTGATTTCGAGTACGAGGCATTTCGTTTCACGCTGCATGATCGACTCGCCGAGCACCCCAACGCCCGCGTCTATGCATCGCAATGCTTCGTCCACTTGGCCGGCGCAGGCCAGCGCCAAAGCGTAGTGATAGCGCGCGGGCGGAGCGAGTGGATCGAGAGAAAAAACGTGTGCGTAGGTTTTCACCGCCGCATCAAAATCACCGAAACTCAATTCGATGAACGCTAGGCGACCGTTCACGCCGCCGTGATTCGGCGCGATTGTTACGGCGTATCGCGCGCGCTCCAGCGCTGCGCTCCAGCGCAACTCTTCGGTGATCAGCAGATAGGCCGAAAGTGAAATCGCCTGCGCGTTTTTTGCATCGAGTTCAAGCGCACGATTGAGCGCAACACTCGTCGACGCAAAACTCTGGCCCGTAAGCGGTGACAGCAGCGCCGAGCGACGCGAATAGCGCACCATCGCAAGGACGAACCACGCATCAGGATGATGTGGTACCAGCTCGGTCGCGCGCAGCGCGAGTGTTTCCGCGTAGGCGAGATTGTCTGGCACTTGCGTCACATTCAAGCCACGCGCCTGATCAATGAGGCGTTGCGCTTCCATCGAAATTTCGCGCGCAGGCTGCTCCGGATTTGCTGCGTCCGCATCGTTGTCAGGCGCGCGTTTTCCAAGGGCGCGCAGCATGATATCGACGATGGCAAGCGGCAACGATTCCCGTTCTTCCGGCACACAGTAGAACGCGTGACTCCACAAATGCGAGCCATCGCTACCGAGTATCAGCTGCGCCGTCACTCGAAGTCGATCACCGACCTGTTGCACGCTACCTTCGAGCAGGGCGTCGACGCTCAGTGCCTGCGCGATTTCACGCACATCGAGTGCTTGTCCTTTGAAACGAAAGCTCGACGTGCGTGCGATGATGCGGGTATCGGGCACGCGCGTCATGGCATCAATGATGTCCTCGGTCAGGCCGTCGCACAAGGCCTCGTTATCCGGGTTTCCGGTGAAATTAACCAGCGGCAATACGGCGATGCGCGGCAGCGGCGGCAAGCCAGCTGGCGTGGCGCGACGAATGATCGGCACATACCCGCCACGCTGGATTTCAAATCGTAGTGCAGCGCGCGCACCTTCGTCTTCGTAATAGCGGTCCAGCAGATCACGAAGGCGGTTGATCGAGACGCGCACGATGCCATCGGTGGCGGAATCGTAAGCTGCGGGATCACGCTCGAACACATCAAGTGCAATCGTGCTTTCTTTCAGCCGCGGTGCGCCCACCGCGCCGCGCGCGTCAACCAGATAACGCAGCAATGCACGCTGCCGCGTCGAACGGCCAAAGCTGCGACTGTCAAGCACGCGCACAAGCTCGGCTTCAATCTGGTCGTCAGGGGGCGTGAAGGGCATGGCAGGTCGACTTGTAACGTTTCGTAACGCGGAAGCTTGCGATTAAGTGCGCATTGTCGCAAGATTGGCCGCAGACTCACGACATTGAGAATCTCCGCAAATGAGATCGACAGCACGACGCAGCAATTTTTGCCGCAATGGAAGGCGCGTTTTTCGCAGCAATAGCTAGCTATTGCAGGAAAACGTAATGACGGGTGAGGCGAAAGCGCAAGCCAGGCATCGCGGCTTATTTACGGACAAGCGCTAAGCCGAGAGATAACCTGTAGACGCAGGCCGACGCGTCGGGTGCCCATCAGTGGCGTTCCCGCGCACCGTTTATTCGCAAGGAGACTCGCTATGAAGTTGAAATTCGCAATCTGTTCGCAGGTCCGTGGCACGACGCAAATTGCGTCCCCTGCGACAGCTAGATTGGCGACCCACGCGCTCGCGCTTGTTGTAATGACGGCATCTGCGTCGTCAGTCATGGCCGCAGATGTAGCGATGACTGAGTTTTATAACGCACGACTCAATTACTACTTCGTCACCCCTAAGGCTGACGACAAAGCGGCGCTCGATACGGTGCCCGGATGGGCGCGAACCGGTAAGAGCTTTATCGTGTCTGATTCAGCCGAAAACGGTGGCGTGCCACTGTCCCGTTTTTACTTTGACAAGGTTGCGCGTGGCCAGTCGCGAGGTTCGCATTTCTACACCGCACTAGACGCTGACCGCGCCGCCCTGCGCGCGCTCAATCCGGGCAACACGCAGGCAGCGCGCTTGCCGTTTGACGAGGGCACCAACGGTTATGTGGCCTTGCCGCTGGTGTCTGGCAAAGGCGGCTCTTGCGCAGTCGGACTGCTGCCGATGTATCGCGCGTTTCGTGGTGACGCACGCTTTCCTGACGATGCGAATCATCGCTTCACCGCCGATGTGATTTCACACAATGTGCTGGTTGCCGACGGCTGGGAGGACGAGGGGGTCGCCTTTTGCGTGATTGCTGTATCAGCCGCAAAAACTAGCGTCGCGCTGCAAGTGCTTGACGGTCCAATTAGCAATGCCGAGGTTTGCTACGATCGCAATGGCGATAGCGTGTGCGCGGGCAGCGAAGAGGTTGCGCGCAGCAATAGCAGTGGTGTCGCCACCCTGCAGGTGCCGGGCGTCGATATTGGCAACTACCGCTGGCTGGCGCGCGTCGGCACCGACGCGGTCAACGCTACCACCGGCACCATCGGCACGAGCTACGTGTTGACCGCACCGTCTGCTCGTGCTTTGAGTGGCACGACCATCAGTCCGCTGACCACGTTGTTGCAGACCTACATGGAGCAAAGCGGCGGTGGCCTCGCCGACGCGGGAAAGTGGTTCAAATTGCAAACAGGTATCACCTCCTCGCCGCTGGACGACTACACCAAAGCGCTCGATGTCGGTGCCGTGACGTTGTCGCGAGTGGTCGTAGCGGCGTTGCAGGCGCAAGCACAGTTGCTACTGCCGCTCATTGGGCAACCGGACATGCTGGGCACCACCATTGTCCGCGCTGATTTGGATCGAGTGGTGCCGACTGGGTTACTGAGTATCGTGGCGGAGCTCGCCGCAACGGCTCGCGCGGCGGCCATTGTCAACGCCCCCACGCCGGCTGCTCGCGAAAGCGCAATCTATAGCGCTGCGGCAAAGCTCGTTGCTGAGGCCTCTGCACTCACCATCACGAACGCGCCGACCAAAATTGCACTGGCAAGGTTGGCCCGCGACACCACGCCCACTGCGGCTACCGAGAGCGCCTCCATGCCCGCATTTTTTTATGGCGACGCGAACAACTGGTTTTATCGAGCCTATGTGTCGACCGCGGCGGACAACATCGTGGACGCGTCAGGCTTAAGCCACTACTACGACGCGCATCGCTACATGAACGCTGGCAAGTTCTCCGAGTGGGGCAGCGGCAACGCGCAGTCCCGTAGCGGAGACTTGCACTGGAACGGGAAGGTTTGGGCCATCTGCCCGCTTGGGTTTCGCAGCGCGCTTACGCCGCGCGACGCCGTTGGCAGTCGTTTAAGTTACTACTGCGATGGCCGCAGCATCGACCAGACGTGGCGATCATCAGTGAATGTGAGCGGGCGTCTGATGAGCGAAGTGGTTGCAGAAATCCGCAAAGTTGCGGGGAGCGATGCAGGCCTTGCCTATTCAAGTTGGGGGCCCTCCAGTCCCGCGCTATTGGGGACGAGCACCTTTCCGACGGCGTCGACGTTGATCTATCAGACCAGCACGAACATCGACAACGCCCATGGATATAACCCTGATTTTCCCGCATTATTGGTGACAAGCGCCGAGAGGGCAGCAGGCGGCGACACGCGAACCGGAGCCAGTCTTGCCTGTGCGACTGACAACTCGGCCACCTTCGCGACGACGCTCGAAGAACTGATTGCCAAGAACCCCGGCAAGCCGTGCATCTTTGCGCAAAACAGCAATACCGACGGGGTGTCGCTTACCCCTCACGAGGTGTGGCTGGGAACCTCGTTGCTGATGCGCACCCTAGGCAACGCCACCGCACTGCCTGTCGGTACGGCAAACTATTACAGCACCACGCTGCGCATCCGCGCGGCCTTTGCGGGCGACAACAAGGTGAACTATCTCTCTTGCTACGAGCGACGCTCCGATGCGACCAGCCTCAATTGCGCGCTGCTAGGCAGCGGCACTTACAAGATTGAGACACTCGGCGACGCACGCGTGATGACTTTTCAAAACCAGCCGACCGCGACGCTGGCTGGGGGCTACGCGCAGGTGATGATTGAACGTGGCGGCAAGATCTATTACGGCTTTCAAACAACGCCGGGAAGCGTCACCAGCAGCGCGCGACTGAACCTGACCGCAACCAACGCGCTGTTCACGAAACTTGGCTTGCCGCCGCTGGTGCCTTGATGTCGGCTTTGCTGGTCGTACTTGAACACCTTGGTTGGGCGGGAGAATGACGACAAGGTAATGCATCAGAAGCACAATGGAATACCCATGCTGCGGTCACGCCTTGGCTACACAAAAATTGCTTACAGCTTTTCGCCGAGACCTATATATTTATGGAGGAGAGCGGACGATTATCCGTAAATCGACTTTGTATAAATATCGCCATTAACCCCATATCAATGAACGATCATTGGCAAAAGCTGAATGCACGATATGATGTCCGATTGCGGCGAGTTTCCTCGCGCTATGTTTGACTTGAAATGCATCAGCGGCAAATCTGCCCGCCCGGTACGTGTCTCGCCTGTTTTGGAGAATATTTCGATACTGCCGCTGCAGCACAGTCAAAATCTGCCCGTGGGCGGGCAAATTTTCGCCACGATGTTTCAAGTCCGGTCGCAATCCGTGTGGTTGTACGTTGGCCGCGCCAAGTCGCTCCTGTAAAAGCTCATCGGTCACGCGCTACGCAAATGCCAAGCCTTAGGGCGACAAAACGTCTGAATCCCGTAGGTGGAAAGCGTCAGCCCAACGCCCGAGTCCCCATAGCCACTCCACGGCAGGCGAGGGCTCACGCGATCACAGCAGTTCCAGTACACGCTGCCCGCGTTCACCTGCGACAGGATGGCGCGCGCCTTCGCTTCATCCGGTGTGAACACGCCTGCGGTAAGACCGTAGCGCGAATCGTTCATCAGCAACACAGCTTCGTGATCACTACTCACTTTCTGAATGCCAATGATTGGGCCGAAGCTCTCCTCACGCATCAAGTCCATCGAGTGATTGACGTTTGAAAACACGGTCGGCGCATACCAGTTGCCGGGACTGGGCAGACGATTGCCACCGAGCAATAACGTCGCGCCCTTTGCGCTTGCGTCGTTGACTTGCGCATCAAGCTGCGGCGCGCGCGTGATCGCGCCGAAGTAGGTGCTGTCGAGCGTCGGATCACCTAGTTTGAACGCCTTGACGGTTTCGACGAAGTGGCTGAGGAACGCGTTGTAAATTGCTTCATGCACATAGATGCGCTCCACCGAGCAGCAGCTCTGCCCAGTGTTGTACATCGCGCCGTCAGCCAGCGATTCCGCTGCGTTTTTAACGTTCGCGTCAGCACGCACATACGTCGGATCTTTGCCGCCGAGTTCCAGTTGCAGCTTGATCAGCCGTGGGCCAAGCGCTTGCGCAATCTTCGCACCCGTGGCGTATGATCCCGTGAAGAAGAGGCCGTCAACGCGTTGCTCAAGCAGGGCGGTACCTACTTCGCCAGCTCCGATCAGCGGAATGAATACGTCTTTTGGAATGCCAGCCTCATGCAGCAGACGCGCGATTTCCAAGCCAGTCAAGGTGGCAAATTCGGACGGTTTGTACAGCACTGCATTACCCGTCAACAGCGCAGGAATGAACACATTGCCGCCAACAAACCACGGGTAATTCCACGCCGAAATATTACCGACGACACCAAGCGGCACATGCTCGATTTGCTCGCGCATACCGCCATCGTTAAATACCGTTTGCGTGCCAGCGGCATCGGCAACTGCACCTAGGAAAAAATCAATGCGACCGAGCAGGCCGTTCAACTCGTTACGCGCCTGGCTCACGGGCTTGCCGGTGTCCCGCGTCAGCGTGCGCGCCAACGACTCCAGATCGCGTACAACTAAGCCGCGAAAACGCTCGATGCAGGCTTTGCGTTCTGCCAGCGGCACGAGATGCCAGCGCGATTGCGCAGCGCGCGCTTGGGAGAATTTAACGGTCACAGTCGCTGCGTCATCTGCGGGAATTTCGGTTACAAACGCAGCCGTCGCCGGATTGATGATGCTCAAGTTGCTCATAATGCTGTCCGTCTACATCGCCGCGATGAACAAGCGCTCGAAGTCGGCGCTGGTGCAGGGACGCGGGTTGGTTTGATGACAGATGTCGTTGGTCGCAATGTCCACCAGTCGTGGCAGATCAGCGCTCGTAACACCGCGCGAAGCGAGGCCACCTTCGATGCCAATCTGCACCTTGAGCGCCTTGAGCCACGGCACGAATGCCTTACCGCCGCCGGGTACTTTGCAGACGTGAGCGAGCTCGTCGAATTTTTCTGGCACGACCTCATAGTTCCACGCCAGCACGGTGTCGATCATCAACGCGTTGGCTAGACCGTGATGCAAATCACGCACCGCGCCGAGCGCATGGGCACACGAATGCACTGCGCCCAAATCCTTTTGAAAAGCAATCGCGCCCATCATTGACGACATCATCATGTCGCTGCGCGCTTGCAGGTTATTAGGGTCTTTCACAGCGGTGACAAGTGCCGAGGCGGCAAGGCGCGCCCCTTCAAGCGCGATGCCGTCGCACAGTGGATGGTAGGCAGGCGACAGGTAACTCTCGACGTTGTGGGTGAGCGCGTCCATGCCCGTGGCGGCAGTCACGGCAGCGGGCAACCCGACCGTTAACTCCGGGTCGGCGAACACGCACCTCGCGAGAATTTTTGGGCTGAAGACGACGCGCTTAAGATGGGTGTTATCTTCGCTCACAACCGATGAACGACCCACCTCGGAGCCTGTGCCAGACGTGGTCGGCAGTGCAATGAAATACGGCAGTGCATTGGTAATCGCACGCACCTGCGGATGATCCCACACGTATTCGAGAATATTGCCGTCATGCGTAACTGCGACGCCAACAATCTTCGCCACATCAAGCGCCGCGCCACCGCCGAAACCAATCACGCAGTCTGCGTTGTGCGCCCTGAATGCGGTTGCTCCGTCCATCACCTGCGAGCAGGTCGGGTTGCCGAATACGCCGGAGTAAACTGCAACGTTCAGACCCGTGAGTTCGGCTTTGAAATCAGCTAGCACCGGTAACACTCCCAGCGCTTTGTCGGTGACGATCAGCGGTCGCTTACAACCCTGTTCGAGCAGATGGGCCGCAACCAGCTTGCGCGCGCCGACGCCAAATTTGATGGCGGTGGGGAATGAAAATGACGAAATACTCATAGCTAAAAACGGTTCCTAAATAATCTCAAAATAGCGCTTCAATTCCCAGTCGGTCACGCCGTCCTGCCACTGCCGCCATTCCCATTCCCGCGTCGCTGCGAAGTGATCGACGAAGGTGTCGCCCAGCCAGTTGCGTGCGACGTCGGACTTGCGAAAGTTTTGCGTGGTCTCGAGCAGGCTGCGTGGCGCACGCGGAATATTTTCCGCGCCTTGATTGGTACTGGTGATCGGCGGTGCGGTGAGCTTCAAGCCTTTTTCGACACCATCAAGGCCGGCGGCAATCACGGCAGCAATTGCCAGATACGGATTCACGTCGGCACCGGGGCAGCGCGTCTCCAATCGCGTCGCTTTGGGCGAGCCCGCGATCACGCGGAAGCTGGCCGTGCGGTTGTCGAGTCCCCACGTCGGTTTGACTGGCGCCCAGAAGCCATCGACCAAACGTTTGTAACTGTTGATGGTTGGCCAGAACATCGGCGCGAACTCCATCAGGCAGGCCACCTGACCCGCGAGATAACTCTCGAACAATTTGCTCATGGAGCGCGGACTCTTCGCATCAAAAAACAAATTCTTCTTACCGTCCGACAGGCTCTGATGAATGTGGCCGCTGCAACCGGGATACTGCTGGCTCCACTTCGCCATGAAGCTTGGCATGATGCCGTAACGCTTGCCAATTTCGCGGGCACCGGTCTTGAACAGGATTGCGCGATCCGCCTGCTCAAGCGCAGTTCCAAACGCAATCGCTACCTCGTAAACGCCGGGCCCGGTTTCAGTGTGCAGCCCTTCAATGGGCACCTTGAACGCAAGCATATCGTCCATCAGCGCGTTAAAAAAATCGCGATTGTCGGCCATGCGCAACAGCGAGTAACCAAACATTCCGGGCGTTAGCGTAGTCGGACCAACGCCCTTTTTCTCAGCCCAACTCTCTGGCGTTTCCTTGAAGTTGAACCACTCAAATTCCATGCCCGTCATCGGCACCACGCCCAGTTTCTCGGCGCGCCTAAGCACACGTTTTAACGTCTGGCGCGGACACACCGCGTGCGGCGAACCGTCAGCGTTGACGAATTCTCCAAGGAAGAAATTGACGTCGTTGTCCCACGGCACCTTGCGATGCGTGTCGAGATCGAGTCGTGCCAGCGCATCGGGGAAACCGTGCTGCCAGCCGGTTACCGTCGTGTTGTCGTAGCAAACATCCTGCGAGTCCCAACCCATCACCACGTCGCAGAAACCGAATCCGCTGTTAACCGCGCCGAAGAATTTGTCTTTATGCAGATACTTGCCGCGCAGGATGCCGTCGATGTCACTGACGGCGACCTTGACTTTGTTGGCACCGGATTTGCGGATTGCCGTGACAGCGGCGTGTTCTTTGGTGCTTGCCATGAAAGCTCCATTCCTGATTGCTGTGATCGCGATGATCGCTATGTTGAGTTAGCGGGCGCGCCTGAGGGAATGTTTAAATCCTTGAGCGCGAGCGCAACCGCATGCACCGCCTGTTCCATTTCAACCGGGCCAATCGCGCCGATACATCCGACCCGAAACGTTTCTACCTGCGTCAGCTTACCCGGATACAAAATAAAGCCGCGTGATTTGGCCGCGTCATAGAAGCGCTTGAATTCGTAGTTCGGATGCGCGGGCGCGTGGAAGGTGACGATGATCGGTGCCTGAATCGCGGGATTGAGAAACGGCTTGAAACCCAGCACTGTCATGCCTTGAATCAGCGTTTCGTAGTTGCGTGTGTAACGAGCCAGTCGCGCGGGCTGTCCACCTTCTTCTTCAAACTGCGCAATGGCCTCTGCCAGCGCGACCACCACATGGGTTGGCGGCGTAAAGCGCCACTGGCCCTTAGGTTTCCCCACGAATAGTTGTTTCTATTCAATGGTTTAAGGGGTAGAGCTCCAATACTGTTCGCTTAAAAGAATTTTGATTTTTGGACGCAGATTACGCTGATGGGCGCAGATTTTGCTATGGAAACACTGAACAAGTCCCGGGTATCTCTGTCGAATAATTCAACGGAAGCAACTCATTGAAGCGACGAAGATGAAACAGAGAAGTTTTGCCAGTGTGGGGTTGAGATCGATGGACTTCTCGGCACACGGACGGGTGACGAGAAAAGCAAAATTCTTGATCGAGATGAGAAGTGGCCCCGGTTGTCTGAACAGCAAACCCCGAGTATTAAGTGGAGGTTGGGCGGGTTGAAGCGCGATGTAGCTTTATCCACAGGCTGTGCACGGCGCGCCGTCGAGCTCACTTGATAGAGCACGTCGGCGGCGCGCGGTGTGCAGCTTGTGGGTAAGGCGGGGCTCATCGCTCGGGGTTGATTCTACGCAGCCGCTTGCGTCACGGGCAGCAGTTTCCAGTACGCCTGATCGGGCGTCTGATCAGCAATGCTCGTGTGCTGGCGCTTGGTGTTGTACCAATCGAAGTATTCGGCAATATCGCCTCTCACCTGACTCACCGTGTCGTAGGCTCGAAGATACACGCGCTCGTACTTCACGCTCCTCCAGAGTCGCTCGACGAACACGTTGTCACGCCATGCTCCCCGGCCGTCCATCGAGAGCTTCGCGCCTCGTTTAAGCACCGCGTTGGCGAACTCGCTCGCAGTGAACTGACTGCCCTGATCGGTGTTGACGATTTCAGGTGCGCCAAACTTGGCAAACGCCTGCTCGATGATCTCCACGGCGTGACACGCTTCAAGTGTGGTGGCCGTCTTGTGCGCAAGGACGCGGCGGCTGGCCACGTCAATCACAGCGGTCAAATAAACGAAACCTTTCGCCATCGGGATGTAGGTGGTATCGAGCGCCCAGACCTGATTGGCGCGTGTGATGGCTAAGTGGCGCAGCAGGTACGGGTAGATCGTGTGCCCGGGGCAGGCTTTACTGGTGCCGGGCTGAGGTGCTAACGAGCGAATATTGAGCCGCTCCATGAGCGTGCCGATGTGGCGGCGACCAACCAGAACGCCCTCCTTGGCGAGCTCACGACGTAGCATCCTCGCGCCCATGAACGGGTGCTCCAGATGCAGCTCGTCGATGCGACGCATCAGTGCGAGTTCAGGCTCGCTGATCGGGCGCGGCACGTAGTAGACAGCCCCTCGGCTGAGGCCTACGATTTTGGCTTGATGCGCGATGGGCAGTGGGTGGTTTCGGTCGATCATCGCTTTGCGCTCAGCAGTCCCGCCTTGAAGAGCGCGCGTTCTAAAAAATCGTTCTCCAGCGCCAGTTGACCTATCTTGGCGTGCAGGGGATCAAGGTCTACCGGCTCGGCTTCAGTCGCGCCGCCGAATACCTCGGTGGCTCGCGAAACCAGTTGCTTCTTCCATTCCCCAATCTGGTTGGCGTGAACCTCAAACTGAGCGCAAAGCTCGGCCATCGTCTTGTCCTCGCGCAGCGCGGCTAACCCGCATATTTCACAGGCGCTCCAAAAGTAGTCGACCGACGGTTGGTAGGGCTGAAATTTTCGTTCTGCCGCTGCAAAGCGCGTCGATGCACCGCATTTCCTGATTTCTGGACGTAACTCCCCCTACCCCCGTTGTTTATATGGTGCCGGGGACAGCACTTTGTGGGGCTAGGGCACGCCGATGGCGGGCCGTGCACGCATCTCGTGTAGCCGTCGCGCGGCCAACGCAAATATCGCTCGCAGCGAATGCGCGCTGGCGAGCATGAGCACGATGCGCCGCGTGTTCTTAATAATCGCACCACCGATCTTCAACAGGCGACAGCGAATGGTGGCACTCGTGGCTCGGGAGAGCTCGGTGCCCGCCAGCGCATGGCGTTTGAGCGCCTGCATCAGGGTGTAGGCGAGCGCGGCGATCAGGATGCGGAACTGATTGGCCTTGAAGCGCTGGCAACTCGCACGCGCACCGAACAAATCCAGTTGCGTCTCCTTGATCCGATTCTCGGCCTCGCCGCGCTGACAATAGAGCCCGTCGTAGAGCGCTTGGGCGCTGTAATCAATGGCCGGGAGATTGCTGACGATGAAGCGCGGGTTGATACCCTGTGCGCCGTATTCGAGTCGGCTCACCACGCGCCGGGGGATGTCCCAGCTCTGGGCGGCGTAGACGAATTCGCCGATCTCTCGTTGTTTCTCTCCGCTTTGTTCATAGGCCTCTTTCATCGCGCATTCGACCAGCGCCACTTCGCGCTGCAATCGCTCGTTCCTGGCCAGTCCGATGACGTAGAACACACCATTTGTCTCACACCAGCGGAGCAGCCGTTGCCGACAAAAACCCGAGTCCCCGCGCACAATGATGCGGGTGTCGGGCCAGTGCGCACGAATGCCTTTGACCAGCGTCTTGATCAGCGCGGTGGCGTTCTTGGCACCATCGATGCGGCTGTTGCGCAGATACGCGGCTAGCAGATGATCGCCACAGAAGACGTAGAGCGGCAGATAACAGTAGTGGTCATAGTAGCCGTGAAACTCGCTGCGCTCTTGATCCCCATGGAGCGGGATGTCCGAGGCGTCGATGTCGAGCACGATCTGACTCGGGGCCACCGCGTGCGCGGCAATGAATTGCTCGAAGAGCACGCGAGCGAGCCCTGCCGCATCAGAGCTGTTGGCCCGGTTCTCCATGCGACACAGCGTGGGCGAGGAGCCCAGAAGTTCCTCCCGACCGAGCGCGGTTTGCAGGAGCAAGTCGTGCCGCAGGCGATCATGATCGTTTAAATCTTCATAGCCGCAGCACAGCGCATAAATGCGCTGTGCAATGAGACTCTGCATCGGATGTTCGATCAGATCGGGGTTGCGGCGATCAAGCACCGCTCGGGCCGCAGCAAACGTCAGACCGATCTTCTCGTCAATGGATTTGAGCAGCAGTAACCCGCCATCTGAGCCCAAATCGCCGCCGTCGAAGTTGACAACGATTTGCTTTCTGCCGATGCGGCCAAAGCTGAATTTCTCGGACTGAGTTTGGGTACACTTTGGCATCGGCGGATGATGTTGCTTATTGACCTAGACATCAATAACAACGCGCCTCTCGGCTCATCCGCCGACCTACTCTGGTGAAATATCCGGGTTAG
>JAYVNO010000124.1:0-5110 GCA_043758415.1 Burkholderiales bacterium | reverse complement strand
ATCCTTCGCTGCCGCTCGGGACGACCCATCAACTAACTCCGCGTTTCGCCGGGGAAACGCTGAACCATTGAAATTTCTCGCCATGCCGCCCTGCCCCTTACCGGAGTGACGCACAGCATTGCCCGAGGCCTGCCAATCGGTCAAAACCTGTAATAGCTTTTGGCTGCGTACCCCGTTCTAAGCGGGCATAACCTTTAATTGGACTAAAGTCGATTTTTCGAGAAAATACGTATTACGCCCTTGTCAAACGGGCGATTACGCGAAAAGCTGTTGCTATTGCGCCAGCTGATTTTTGACTTTTTTCGCGTGCAAGTGGTCACCCATCCATGCGAATGTTGTCGGCGTGCGGCGGATACGGCGCGGTTTTCCCTTGCTCGTGCGGCAGACCAGACAGCGTGCTGGCAAAGCCGTGGTTGACGTCGCGATGATGCGCCTCATCGGCGCGCACCACGAGCACCACATCGCGCAACGTCGCGTCTTCCGCTAACTTCCAGTAGTGCCTGGCAATCGCGGGTGCCGGTACGTTTGGCGTACGGCCTTCATCAATTTCTTGCAGGTACAGCGTGTAGCTGATCACCGCCTCCTCTTCGAAATAGCCGACGATGCGATGGCCGGTACGCGCCGACAGCACATAAATCAGGAAGAAACCGACATAAAAAATCCATTGCGCCAGCAGAATCACCATGCGCTCAAAAAAGGTGGGCTTTGCAATTTCGATGAACGTCATCAAATGCATGCGCTCGTTCTCGGCCTCTTCCATCAGCGTGCGTATCCAGCCGTCATCGTCGACCATGCGCCGCAGGCAGCGCAAATGCGTGGCCGTCGCGCCGACCATGCCGGGCACGGCCGCGACCGTTTCCAGCACGATGGCGCGATGTCCGTAGCGTTTTGCGAAAAAGGTATCAGCGATGATGCGCAGGAGCTTGGTGAAGGCGAGCGCCAGGTGGTCCGAGACGCCGACCGGCACGTAGTGAACGGCAGGCGTCATGGCAAGTGCGTGGGTGGGCATCGGCGATCCTGGTTTCGTGGCGGAGCGGAGCAACCGGACCCGGCTGCCAGCATCGTTACGCCATCGCGTCAATCGACGCAACGCGTATAAGCTTTTTGTTGACGAATTCCTGAATCCCCTCGCCGCCAAGCTCCCGCCCGAACCCGGAATTTTTAATGCCGCCGAATGGCAACTCAGGCGACGATCCGGTCGGCTGATTGATGAACACCATGCCGCTTTCAATGCGGCTTGCGACACGCCTTCCGCGCTCGATGTCCTTCGTAAAAACGGAACCTCCCAGCCCGAATTCGGAATCGTTGGCGAGTTCCACCGCAGCATCCTCGTCCTGGACACGAAACAGCATCGCGACCGGGCCAAAGAATTCCTCGCGGAACGCAGGATTCTCGCGGTTCACGTGAGTCAAAATGGTCGGCTGCATGAATGCACCGGGCATCAGAATGCGCTTGCCGCCTAGTACCACCGTCGCACCCGCAGCAATGGCGGCATCCACTTGCTGCAGCAGCTTGACTAACGCGGCTTCCGACGACATCGGGGCCAACGTGGTGGCCGTGTCCATCGGATCGCCCGGCGTAAATACCTCCAGCGCCGCTTTGAATTTCGCGATGAACTCGTCGGCGACCCCTTCAACCATGATGAAGCGTTTACCAGCAACGCAACTCTGTCCGGTGTTGGCCATGCGCGCCTGCACAGCGCACTTCACGGTTTTATCGATATCGGCATCGTCGAGCACGATAAAGGCGTCGCTGCCGCCCAGTTCCATTGTCGTTTTTTTCAGATTCTGTCCAGCGCGCGCAGCCACGCTTTTGCCAGCCTCGGCGCTGCCGGTGAATGCGACGCCACGGACGCGCGGATCGTCTATGACCACGTTGGCCTGATCGTGCGAAATTCGTAAATTAGTGTACGCGCCGAGGGGCGCACCCGCCTCGATCCAGAGCTGCTCGAACGCCGTTGCGCACTGCGGCACGCTCGCGGCGTGCTTGACCATCACGACATTGCCCGCCATTAAATTCGGCGCGGCAAAGCGGGCGAGCTGGTAGTACGGAAAATTCCAGGGCTGTACGCCGAACAGCACGCCGATCGGAGAGCTTTCGACATCTGCTTCGCCGATTTTCGGTGTAAGCTGAACGGGCACCAGGAACAATTCGGCGTTTTTCGCGTAATAGTCAATGATGGCTGCACTGAGCAGAACTTCATCCCTCGCCTCGTCAATGCGTTTGCCCATTTCAAGCGTAACCAATCTCGCATATTCGTCGACCCGACTGCGCATGATGGCTGCGGCTCTGGCCGTCACCCTCGAACGATGCGCGAACGTCGTCTGACGCCAAACATCAAAGCAGAATGCGGCGCTCGCGATGGATGATTCAAGCTGAGCATCGGTCAAACTAGCAAACGTTTTTAGGACGGTCCCGTCGTATGGGTTGACGCTCTGATAAGTCATGGGCTGGGCTTTCGGTCATGATTGCGCGGTTGCTCGCGGGCAACCGCGCCAAAATCAGCACGCAAGCGCGTAAGGCATATCTCGCCTGACGGGCGAGACGCGCTGTTGCAAACGGATCAAGTCTTGTTGTAACGCGTTTTGGCCGCGTTGATGCAAGCCGTTTTGGGGTCGCCCGACATCGCGTCGCACTTCTCTATAGCAACTTTATAGTTCGCGTCGCTTTTGTCCTCTTTGGCGTCCGTGCGCGCTGCGGCGACCGTTTTGTTCATTTTTGCGTCAGCAATCGCCTTGGTGTGTGTTGCTTTGGCTTCAGTTCTGCACAGCGTTTTGGCCTGGCCGGACTTGTCGTCGCACATTTCTTTGGCAACCGCGTACGTCGAGTCTGCCATTGCTACTGGCACCTTGGCACCGTCTTTAGCTTTGCCCGTGTACGAAAATTCAAGTTCAGCCAACGCTACTTTCTCTTTGCCCTTGGCCTTTTGCATACAAATGTCTTTGGCATTTGCCGTAGACGTCTTACATGCTGCCTTCTCCGATTTGTACTCGGCTTTGATGCGACTCTTGCTACCGGAATAATCAGCTTTGGTCATGGTGGCTGCGAAGGAGCCCGAGGCGACGCACATCAATGCGATAGCGACAGCGGTTTTGCAACGTTCAATGGTGTTCATAGTTAGGTCCTGTTTGCCGGAGTTGGGTGGAAATCCACCAATACCGCAAATTATGAGCAGGGCACACGGTAGTCAGCATCAGAGGAATGCGCAACGCGGCGTAGTTCTTCTCCTACCGCTCAAAGCTGCCCCGCTATGTGCGCTGGCGCACATACTTCGCGCTACCATCTGTCCTATACTCTGAAACGTGAGATTTGGCTTCATGATGTAGACCAAAACACCGCCGCAAAATACCGCCGAATCGCAAACGTTCCGAGCCGTTGTTCCCTCCACCGCACAGATGAGCCCCTTAAACACGGCAAATCTCTGGCACCCCGACCCAATCCCTGACATCCGCGCTGATCACTTGATTGTCGCGTGGGGACGCATCTTCTTTACAACGCGTAGCCTTCTTTTCATTCGCAGATCGCCTTTATGCCAGACGCCGCCTCCCGCTCCATTGCCCTCGACGAGGCGCGGCGCGCCGACGGCATCGAGGCGCAGCGCCAGCAAGCGCTGCTGAAGACGGGCGCGCTGCAAAACGCGATCCTTACCAGCGCCAATTTCTCGATTATTGCGACCGATGAAAAAGGCATCATCCAGTTGTTCAATGTCGGCGCGGAACTCATGCTCGGCTATCTCGCCGAAGAGGTGGTCAACAAGCTCAATCCGAGCGACATTCACGACCCCGAAGAGGTGATGGCGCGCGCGAAGGCGTTGACGCAGGAGCTGGGCACGCCGATCACGCCCGGTTTTGAGGCGCTGGCGTTCAAAGCGTCGCGCGGTGTTGAGGACATTTACGAACTGACCTACATCTGCAAAGACGGTCGCCGCTTTCCGGCGATTGTGTCGATTACGGCGCTGCGTGATGACGACGGCGACATCATCGGCTATCTGTTGATCGGCACCGATAATTCGGTTCGCAAAGAGGTCGAAGTTGCGCTGAAAGAAGCAAGGTCGGTGGCCGAAAAAGCGAACCTCGCGAAGTCGGATTTTTTATCCAGCATGAGCCACGAATTACGCACGCCATTGAGCGCGATTCTTGGCTTTGCACAACTGATGGAATCCGGCGCACCGCCGCCCACGCCCGCACAAAAACGCAGCATCGATCAGATTCTTCAGGCGGGTTGGTACTTGCTCGATTTAATCAATGAAATTCTCGATCTCGCGCTGATCGAATCAGGCAAGTTATCGCTGTCATTGGAGCCCGTCGGGCTAACAGAGGTCATGCTTGAATGTCAGACCATGATCGAGTCGCAGGCGCAAAAACGCGGAATCACCGTCACCTTTGAACAGCTCGCATTTCCGTATGTGGTGAAGGCGGATCGCAGACGCGTGAAGCAGGTGTTGATCAACTTGCTCTCCAACGCGATCAAATACAACAACGTAGGCGGCACGGTGCGTGTGTGTTGCGCAGAGATTACGGCTGGGCGCGTGTGCATTTCCGTCGAAGATACGGGCGCGGGTCTGACCGCTGAAAAAATTACGCATTTGTTTCAGCCATTCAATCGACTGGGCAAAGAGACCACAACGGAGCAAGGCACCGGTATTGGCTTGGTGATGACGAAGCGGCTGGTTGAGCTGATGGGCGGGGCTATTGGGGTCGAAAGCATTGTCGGCAAAGGCAGTGTTTTCTCGATCGAAATGAACATGACGATGCAACGACACGGCGTGGTCAGCACCCTCGGCGACTGCGTGGCTCCAGCGCATGCGGGCGCTGCAGCGGACGCGAACGTGTACACCGTGCTTTATCTCGAAGACAACCCTGCCAATTTGATGCTGGTAGAAGACCTGATTGCGCGGCGCGCCGACACTCGCTTACTGATCGCGCGCGACGGGATGGGCGGCGTCGAAGTGGCGCGCCATGCGCTGCCGGATGTGATCCTGATGGATATTAATCTGCCGGGTATCAGTGGCATCCGAGCGCTCGGAATCCTGGCAGAGGATGCAACCACGGCACACATCCCGGTGGTTGCGCTTAGTGCCAATGCCATGCCGCGCGACATCGAGAACGGG
>JAYVNO010000123.1:0-15321 GCA_043758415.1 Burkholderiales bacterium | reverse complement strand
CATCATGAACGCAATCCTCAAATCCGGTGTGCCGTGGAATCCAAACTTCAACGCGACCCAAATCGCTTGACTTTCGACACAGTTGCTCTCCCCCAGGGAGAGGGGGCAAAACGTAGGGTGGGCAACTTGTGGCCCACGCGTTGCCGAAGTTACTTCAGCCCAGCCGCCGCACGCAATACCGCTGCCTTATCTGTCGCTTCCCAAGTGAACTCTGGCTCATCGCGCCCAAAGTGCCCGTATGCTGCGGTTTTTTCGTAGATTGGACGCATCAAATTCAGCATGTTGATGATGCCTTTCGGACGCAGGTCGAAGTGTTCGTTCACCAGTGCTTCGATCTTCTCATCCGAGATCACGCCAGTGCCTTCGGTGTACACGGTGATGTTCATCGGCTTGGCGACACCGATGGCGTACGCGACCTGAATCTGACATTGCTTAGCGATACCGGCAGCGACGATATTTTTAGCAACGTAGCGGGCTGCGTAGGCCGCTGAGCGATCCACTTTGCTCGGGTCTTTGCCGGAGAACGCGCCGCCGCCGTGCGGGCACGCACCGCCGTAGGTGTCGACGATGATTTTGCGACCGGTCAGGCCGCAGTCACCTTGCGGGCCGCCGATAACAAAGCGACCGGTCGGGTTGATCAGGTATTTGGTGTCTTTAGTCAACCATTCTTTGGGCAACACGGGTTTGATAATTTCTTCGCGAATGGCTTCATAAAACGCATCGGTCATTTTGTGGCCCAGGCTCATCTCGGGCGCGTGCTGGGTGGAAAGCACCACAGTGTCGATGGAGTGCGGCTTGCCATCGATGTAGCGCAGCGTGACTTGCGATTTCGCGTCAGGGCGCAGGAAAGGCAGACGGCCATCTTTGCGCAACATCGCTTGACGTTCGACAAGGCGATGTGCGTAATAAATCGGCGCAGGCATCAGCGATGGCGTCTCATCACAGGCGTAACCGAACATCAGGCCCTGATCGCCCGCGCCGGTGTTCAGGTGGTCGTCGGACGCGTGGTCGACGCCCTGCGCGATGTCGTTGCTCTGCTTGTCGTAGCAGACCATGACCGCACATCCTTTGTAGTCGATACCGTATTCGGTGTTGTCGTAGCCGATGCGCTTGATGGTGTCGCGCGCGACCTGAATGTAGTCAACGTGGGCGTTGGTGGTGATCTCGCCCGCGAGCACCACGAGGCCGGTGTTGCACAACGTTTCAGCGGCGACGCGGGATCTAGGATCCTGCTTGAAAATGGCGTCGAGAATCGCGTCGGAGACTTGATCCGCGACCTTGTCGGGATGGCCTTCAGAGACGGACTCGGAGGTAAAGAGATAATCGCTCATGGATGTGGCCTTGTCTGCAAGCGTCTAAAGTAGACAGCTGTAATAATCGGATTGACTCTAGCGAGCCGATGCGAAAAACAAGATTTCACGAGCGGCGACGCTTTAGCGGAGGAGGACGCGAGACTTCACCTAAAAAGCAAAATCTCCAGCGCCCGCCCCGCAAGTAGTCGAGTAACTCAGCGAGCGCTGCCTACAATTCTAGAGCAATCTCTGCTTCATCTAAACGCACAAGCCGCCTTTGTCCGATCTGCTCTCCCGTATCGCTTCGATGCTTGCCACATGGCTGGGTGGGCGTTCGCTTGCTACGCAGGCGAAAATTGGTGCGGCTTTGGGTCGATTGATGTTGCTGTCGGACGGCATGCGAAACCGCCTCCGTGAGAATCTGACGCGGGCGGGCTATGCCGACACGGTGACGTTGACGCAGGCCGCATCGGGTATCGGCCAGATGGCCGTCGAGACCGCTGGACTGTGGCGGACCCCGGATGACGTGCTGCTGACGCGCGTGAAAATTGTTGAAGGCTGGGACACGGTGCTGGCAGCGCGCAACGCGGGTCGCGGCGTGATTTTTTTGACGCCGCATTTGGGCACGTTTGAGATGGTGTCCCTGTTTATCGGTTCACAAATGCCGCTGACCGCCATGTTCCGACCGCCGCGCGTGGCCTGGGCGGAACCCATGATGCGCGCCGGTCGTGACCGCATGCAGATTCGCTCCGAGCCCGCCGAAATGAGCGGCATTCGCGCCATGTTGAAGGCGTTGCGCCGCGGTGAGACTGTGGGTTTGTTGCCCGATCAGGTGCCCGATGCAGGCAAGGGCGGTGATGGTGCTTGGGCTGACTTTTTTGGGCGACCGGCGTACACCATGACGCTGGCGCAAAAGTTTGCGAAAACGACGGGCGCGTTGGTGGTGATGGTGGTTTGTATAAGGTTACCGGCAGGCGCGGGCTATCGACTGGTGTTCGCGCCGCTGCCGCCGTTTTCGGAGGATGCGGAAGTGTCGGCGCGAGAGTTGAACGCGGCGGTGGAGCGGGCGATTGGGCTGGCAGCGGATCAGTATTTGTGGAGCTATAACCGGTATAAAGTGCCGGGTGTAAGGCTCCCTCTCCCGCAGCGCGGGAGAGGGTTGGGGTGAAGACCGATGATTGACAATAGATGTTGCGCGCAGCAATGCGTATACAGCGGATTGCTTGGTGCTCGCCGACAAATGGCGTTAGCCACCGCCTTTGCCCTAGCCCTCGCCCGCGCTACGCGAGAGGGGACGAACACATGACTTTCGCCGGAGTCGCAGCTCTTGTCGGCAGTAAATTTCTTTCATGGCTGCCGATACGCACCATCGCAGCCATTAGCGGGCCGATGGCTGCCATCGGCTGGCGTCTTGCGAAATCTCGTCGCCGCGTGGCGCTGACTAACTTGCGTCTATGCTTTCCCCAACTCACGGAAACCGAACGCGAAACGATAGCCCGAGCGCATTTCCGCGCCTACATGCAGGCGGCGCTCGAACACGGCTTCCTGTGGCACGCTACCGGGCAACGCATTCGCGACTACGTATCTCTACACGACGAGCATCAGTGGAAACGTTTCCGCGATGGCGAAAATCACAGACCCGTCATCTGGCTCTGCCCCCATTTCATCGGCCTCGACGCTGCTGCGATTCGCATTTCCGTCGACACTTCCGGTTGCTCGATCTACAGCGAGCAGAGCAATCCCGACCTCGACCAAATGATGCTCGCCGGGCGCACGCGCTTTGGCGACTCTAAGATTATTGCCCGTACTGAAGGCGTCAAGCCGATCATCCGTGCGATGAAATCCGGGCTTCCGTTCTACTATCTACCCGATATGGATTTTGGGGCACGTGAATCTGTGTTTTCTACGTTCTTCGGCGTCAAGGCCGCAACCATTACCGGCGTGTCGCGATTGGCAAAATTAACCGGTGCCGTGGTGGTGCCGGTGATCGCGACGCAACGACCGAAAGGTGCGGGCTACGACGTGCGTTTTTATCCGGCGTGGGACGCATTTCCGTCGGGTGATGACGAGGCCGATGCGCGTCGAGTGAACGCCTTTATCGAAGACCGCGTGCGCGAAAATATCGCGCAATATTTATGGACACATAAGCGTTTCAAAACGCGACCACCGAACGAGCCGAGCGTGTATTCATGAAGCGTCTAGAAACTGCCAAAAACGTTCCTTTTATCGAACAGCCCAGCGAAGAAAATATCACCCGCGCCGTGGCGTGGCTGCGCGCAGGCGAGGCAATCGGGTTGCCTACGGAAACGGTCTACGGCCTTGCTGCCGACGCTGGCAACGCAAACGCTGTCAGCAAGATTTTTTCAGCGAAAGGTCGACCGGCTGATCATCCGTTGATTGTTCACGTGGCATCAGCCGAAGCTGCAAAAGCGTGGGCCGCTGATTGGCCGGAAGCCGCTGACAAGCTGGCCAACGCGTTCTGGCCAGGACCGATGACGTTGATCGTCAAGCGCGCAGCGCATGTGCTCGACGCGGTGACGGGCGGGCAAGACACGGTGGGTCTGCGCGTGCCATCGCATCCCGTGGCGCAGGCAGTGCTCAAGCTTTTTGGCGACAAGCATCAAGGTTTGGCTGCGCCGTCGGCCAATCAATTTGGGCAAGTGAGCCCGACCACCGCTGCGCACGTCGCGGCGGAATTTCCTGATCGTATGCTGATGATTCTCGATGGCGGTGCCTGCGAGGTGGGTGTTGAATCAACCATCATTGATGTGAGCGGTGCGAACATCCGCGTGTTGCGCCCTGGCCGTGTGCGCGCAAGCGAAATTGAGCAGGTGCTTGGCACTACGTTGACCGAACACGGCGATGATGCGCCTCGCGTCTCGGGCGCGCTGGCGTCGCACTACGCACCGAAAACGCAAACGTTAATGCTCGCCACGTCGCGGTTGAAAATGCAGTTGCGTGCGTTTCGTCAGGCGCAGGATCGTGGCCCGATGCGTTGCGTGATCACGCACTCGTTTGATGCGGAACCCGCCGCGAGAGTACGCGTGATCCGTCTCGCTGCCGACGTTGAGACGTGGGAACGCGAGTTGTATGCGTTGCTGCGCGCGCTTGACGAAGAACGCTATGGCACCTTGATCATTGAAGCGCCGCCCGAGACGCCCGAATGGGATGCGGTGAATGATCGTATCCAGCGAGCTACCCAGCGCGACAGTGATGCAGTTACGTCTGAAGGCACGGACGAAAACGTTGCGGCATGAAAGTCGTCCTCGCTCCCGATTCGTTCAAAGGTTCGCTGTCTGCCGAGGCAGTGTGCGTGGCGCTTGAATTGGGCCTGCGTCGCGTGTTGCCCGATGCCGAAATCGTGCGACGACCGATGGCCGACGGTGGTGAAGGCACGCTGGATGCAGTGGTCGCAGCACTTGCCGCAGTTGACAAAAATGCGGGCGCACGGCGCAAGCAGGCGCTGGTCAGGAACGCCGCCGGACAGTCGGCCGAAGCGGGATACGCGCTGATTAAACATGGCGTGATTTACGAGGCTGCGCTGATTGAAGTCGCGCAAATCGTCGGCATCGAAGACGCGAACAACATGACGGTATCAGTGGGGGATCGCTCCAGCTACGGTGTTGGCGAATTGATGCGTGTGCTGATTGCGGACGGCATCCGTCATTTCTTCATCGGCCTAGGCGGAACCAGCACCAACGATGGCGGCGCGGGCTTGCTCGCCGCGCTCGGTGTGAAATTCACTGGCACCTTTCGCCGCGAAATTTTGCCGACGCCGAATGGGCTCGCAAAACTTATTTCGGTGGATGTCACGGGGCTCGACGCACGGCTCGCTGACTGTGAAATTACGCTGCTGTCGGACGTGAATAACGTGCTCACCGGCGAGCACGGCGCAACTGCGATTTTCGGCCCGCAAAAAGGCGTTTTGGCGAGCGACGTAGCGCGCGTCGATGGCATCATCGCGGCCTACGCCGAACGTCTGGAAGCCGCGCTGCAACGCTCGGCCAAAGACAAGGCAGGCGCAGGAGCGGCGGGCGGTTTGGGCTACGCGCTGCAATTGCTTGGCGCGAAATTCGAGTCCGGCGCGCAGACCGTCGCGCGGCTCACCGGGCTCGCTGCCGCCTGCAAAAACGCCGACTGGTTGATCACCGGCGAAGGCCGCACCGACGCCCAAACACTGCTCGGCAAAACGCCGTTTGCCGCAGCGCAAATCGCGCGCGAACACGGCAACGCGGGCTTGAAGGCCACACTCATCAGCGGCGGCGTAGATGCCGGTTCACTCGCTGCGTTGAACGCCACATTCAACGGCGGCTGCTTCTCCATCGTGCCAGGGCCGATGGCGCTCGATCAGGCGGTGATTCGCGCGCCGGAATTGTTGGCGAATGCGGTGGAGCAAATCGCACGAATTGCAGCGATAAAGTCGTAACAGCTTTTGCCTGAAACGCCCATTTTAATTGGCTAATGGTAGTAAAAGCCACTATATCGATTTAAGGTCAATTAGCGCTCTATGCTCATATTAACGGGCATTTCAGCAAAAAGCTGTGTTCACAAAAACACGCAACTACGCTCGCAATTCAACCCGTTCAGCTTGCTCGCACAACGCCTCAATTACGTTTTCGACGAGATCACTTTCAACCAGATACGGATTGAATCCGCTCTCGTCGTGCCAGCGCGCGGAGTCCGGTGCAGCGGTCGACAAATCGGGCGTAAAGCCCATGTCCCACACCGGGAACAACCGCCGCCACGGCTCAACATAGCGCAGCAGCGTGACGTTTGCGTGGCGCGGATCGGACACGATCAAGTTGTAAAGCCCGTTCACTGAATCGCGATTGCCTTCGAGACATTGCAACGCGTGCGTGGGGGAAACGCAAAGGTAACCGGTGATCCCGAGCGCGCTATTACGCCGCTGGCTGGCCGCGAGAATCTGCTGGATATCCGCCTTCGACATTGGCCCGACGAGGCTGCTGGCGTAGATCAAACGAATCAATTTCATACGATGAGTTTAGGCGCGTAAATGTTGGACACAATAGCCCTCGACAAAGCAAAATTTGTCGAGGTGCTGAAGCAATTACTTCTTGCCAATGCCAAACAAAAGCCGCTTCGCCTCATCACCCGCCTGCCCGGTCGGCGTCGTGTTCATGTCCTTCGCAATGTGATACGCGCGGATGGTCGCGGGCCGCTCTTTGATCGTGTTAAACCAGCGCTTCAAATTCGGAAAATCATCAAGATTCATCTGCTGGCGCTCGTACGGCACGACCCACGGATAACAGGCCATATCGGCGATGGAATAGTCACCGGCCAGAAATTCACGATCCGCCAAACGCTTGTCCATCACGCCGTACAGCCGCGCGGTTTCGTTCACGTAACGATTGATCGCGTACGACAATTTCTCAGGTGCATAGGTGCCGAAATGATGGTTTTGCCCTGCCATTGGCCCGAGTCCGCCCATTTGCCAGAACAGCCACTGAATCGCCTCTTTGCGCCAGTACAAAGACTTGCGATTGAGGAATTTTTTCGTCTTGTCAGCGAGATACAAAAGCATCGCGCCGCTCTCAAAAATGGTCAGCGGCTCACCGTCCGGCGTGGCTTGCATCGGCTTGTGATCAACCAGCGCCGGAATGCGATTGTTCGGCGCGACTTTCAGGAATGCCGGATCGAACTGCTCGCCCTTGCCAATGTTCACCGGAATCAAGCGGTATTTCAGCTTCGCTTCTTCCAGAAACATCGTGATCTTGTGGCCGTTCGGTGTGGTCCAGTAGTAGAGGTCAATCATGGGTGCTTCGTGTGGATATGTTGCCGGAAAATATAGGGTGCGCTGCGCGCACCATCGTTCAGGAGGTGCGCGGAGCACACCCTATGCTGGCGCTTAAAGTTTCACTGGCCCTGAATCCACAACCACCGCTGTGGCCTCGCGCGCCTGCTGTTGCCGCACGCGATCCACATACTGCTCGGCCCGCGCGATCTGGTCGTGCAACATCGCGTTGTTCTTGCCCATCACGTCAATCGCCTTGGTGCGGAAGCTGTCCATCGCGTCCATCGCCTTGAAGGTTTGATCAAACATTTCCTTCAATTTATCGATGCCGATGCCGGGGTTTTGTGCGAATTCGGTGGTCTTGTCGACGTGGCTGTTGAGCTGCTTGCCCGTCTCGGCGATCAGCCCTTCTATGGTGCTGTTCACACCTTTCAGCATGTCCATCACCTGCAACTGATTGCCCGTCGCGCGCGCCACCGTTTGCGCGACCGCGAGCGCGCTCATGCCCGTGGTGGCCACGCGCGAGCAGCCGTTGATCATTTCGCGGCCTGTCTTCTTCAGCACATCGAGCGCGAGATAACCGTTGATACACACCGCCTGCTGCGTCAGCATGTCCTGCAAATTCTGGCGCGCATAAAACAGCACTTCCTGCTGCAACGCATGCGCGCGACGCGGGTCGGTCGCCTGCAACGCGGTCACGCGCTCGGCGAGCGCGCTATCGAGTTTTTCTGAAAAGTGAATCGCGGCAGCGAGCTTCTGCATCGCTTCCCATAATTTGCCGCGCACCGATTCGATCTCGACGACGTCCTTCTGCATATCGTCACGCGCCGCGTAAAGCTGCGTCATGCTGGCTTGCAACTGATTTCCTGCGCTCTGATATTTGCGGAAATACGCCTGCAGTTTGTTGCCGTACGGAATGATGCCAAGCAGTTTGTTCGGCTGAAATAAATCGCCTTCTTTGCCGGGGTTCAGCTCATCCAGCTGGCCGCGAATTTCGGAAATCGCCTTGTACGCCGGGCTGCTCTCCGCACCGACGAAGTTCTGCTGCATGAAGCGGCCTTGCATCATCGACGATGCAATCGAAATTTCCTCGCGACCTAATGCAAACGCGCTGTCGAGCTTGCCCTTGAAGGCAGCGCTCTCCACATCCTCGGCCAACAGCGCGGTGACGAAACGACTGACTTGTTCATCGACAGCCACTTTGGTTGCCTCCGGTAACGGCACCGCGCTTTTCGAGGCCGCCGGAACGACGGGTACGATCACTTCGGGCGGCGTAAGCTGAAAACCGGCAGCGACGGCGGTAGGGGCGGCGGGGGCGTCAGACATAGAAGGTCTCCCAAGTGAAATTTCACGGCAAGGCGCACAGTGTATTTGTAGGAGCGGCTCTGCCGCGACCGACATCCGTTTCCGCAAACCGGGTCGCGGCTCGCCTTTAGTCCTGAGCTTGTCGAAGGACGCTCCTACAGACGCCGCAGAAAGGCGCATCAATCCGATACATAATGCGCCGAGCTCATTTTGAGAAGCCGTCTCCGTCATGAACCGCACCGCGAAAACCATCGTCACCGTTGTCCTGCTATCTGCATTGGGCGGCGCGGTGTTTTTCGCGCTGCGCGGCACGCAGCAGGAGCAGCTCGCGAGTGGCCAAAATCCAACGCTGAGTCTGCCCGGTTTGCGCGGCATGCAGACCGTTGAATTGACCGGCGTGATTGCGCTGGATGTCGAGCCGTATTTCAAGGATCCGCGCGTCGTCAAGGCCCTGTCCGACAACGGATTCAGGCTCAATGTCACGCGCATCGGCTCGCGCGACATGGCGCAGCGCGTTGCGCAATCAGGTGGGCCGGACTTTATGTTCCCGTCGGGGATTGTCGCGGCCAATCAGATTCTCGACGCGGCAAAACGTGCTAACCAGACCGGCACGCAGTACACGCCGTTCTACACTCCGATGGTGATCGCGTCGTGGAAGCCCATCGCTGGAATATTGCAAGCGAATGGGTTGGCAACACCGCTGACGGGCGGCGCTTATTCCGTTGATCTCGCCAAACTCGTTGCGCTGATGCAGGCGAAAACGCGTTGGAAAAGCATGAAGTCGAGCACCGCCTTTGACGTCAACAAATCGGTGCTGGTGTCCACGACTGACGTGCGAAAAAGCAATTCCGGTGCGATGTATCTGGCGCTTGCCGCCTATGCGTTGAACAACAACGAATTGCCGGGTGACCGCGCCACGGCTGAACTCGTCGCGAAGAAAGCAGCGGATTTGTTCAAGCGACAGGGCTATCAGGAGAACTACGTCAATGGCAATTTCGATGACTACATCGCCATCGGTATCGGCAAAACGCCGATGGCTTTCATCTATGAGAATCAAATGATTGCGTATGCGCTATCAAAACCCATAGCGGCGGATATGACGCTGTTGTACCCGAATCCAACCATCGTGAACAAAGTCGTTTTTGTGGCGATGAACGAGCGGTCGAAACGGCTCGGGGATTTGCTGACGACTAATGCGGAGTTGCTGAACATCGGTCTGGAATACGGATTCCGCACCAGCGATAGCGCGGCGTTTTTGCAGAAAGCGCAGGCGGCGAAATTGGGAGTGGATGAGAAGTTGAACAACCTCATTGATCCACCGTCATTCGAAACCATGTCGTTGATGATTGATGTTGTCACGAGGGAGATGTCGCAATGAAATTAGCAACCGAGATGGTCCGAACTGTAGGAGCGGCTTGCCGCGACCTCGGTGATGACAGCGCGCGCTGGTCGCGGCAAGCCGCTCCTACAAGGCCTGCCAGTTCCGCTAGGCAGACGATGGTCTTGACCTTGGTCACGTTGTGTGCCGCGCTCCTCACCGCCTGCGGAAAATCACCAGCGCCAACACCCATCCCTACCGCCAACGTGGCCGTCGCCGAAAAAGCCAGCACTGACGCGACGCTTTCCATCCTCGCCACCACGGATCTGCGTGACATTTTGCCGCTGGAGGCAATGGTGCTCAAGGCCACCGGTGTGACGCTCAAGTTCACGTTTGGCGGCACCATGGAGAGCACCGAGCAGGTGTTGACTGGAAAGACAAAGGCGGATGTGGCGTGGTTTGCCAACGCCAAGTATTTGCTGTCCGACCCGCAAGGACAAGCCAAGGTCAAGCTGCAAGAAAAGATCATGCTGTCGCCGATTGTGGTCGGCGTAAGCGAGTCGGAGGTGGCGCGTCTAGGCTGGACGGACGCGAGCAAGGTGACCTGGAAAACAGTCATGGAAGCCGCTCGCGCGGGCAGGCTTAAATACGCGCTGTCGAACCCGGCAACATCCAATCAGGGCTATATGGCGCTGGTTGGCGTGGTGGCAGCGGTCTCGCAAAAAGCCGAGGCGTTGACCGCCGCTGATATTGATCGCAAGGCGGTGGCCGACTTTCTCAAGGGCTACAAATTGGTGGGCGACAACTCGACCTACCTGAGCGAAAAATTTATTGAGCAGCAGGGCATTTACGTCAACGCGTTCATCAATTACGAGAGCTGGCTGCTCTCGATGAACCAGTCGGGCAAGCTCAAGGAACCGCTCAAGCTTTTCTATCCTCGTGAAGGCATCGCGACCGCTGATTACCCGTTCATGTTGTTGAACGAAGCCAAGCGCGGCGAATACCAGAAGGTCGTTGACTATCTGAAAGGCGAGGAGGCGCAAATCTGGCTCGCGCGCACGACGTTGCGCCGCCCGGTGAATCCTGCAGCGGCGCAGGCGGCCACTTTCCCCACGGCGACGCTAGTCGAGCTGCCGTTTTCACCGGATCGGGGGCTGGCGGACGGGTTGATTGATGCCTATCTCAACGAATTCAGGAAGCCCATCGCCTCAACCTTCGTGCTCGACACCAGCGGCAGCATGAACGGCGGCACGCGCCGCACCGATCTCATCAGCGCGTTGCACAGCGTCGCGGGAGCCGACACATCACTCACCGGGCGGTTGGCGCGTTTATCGAGCCGCGAGCGCATCTGGATGCTTCCGTTCGCGGAGTTGGTGGGGGCACCTACCTATTTTGAAATTCCAGCGGCTACGGCTGCCGATACGCAGAAGAAAGCCGATGCGTTGGGCAACGTTCGCGACTACGCCACCGCGCTCAAAATGCAGGGCGGGACGGCGCTGTACGACGCCATTTATGACGCCGTGGTGCTGATGAACCGGGAGCAGGCCAAAAACCGGCAGTATCAGTATTCCGTCATTGCCTTCACCGATGGCGAAAACAACAAGGGCCGCGACTTGAACCAGTTCAAAACCGACTACGCGGCATTGCCGGAAGATGCCCGCGCCATTCCGGTGTTTACGGTGGCCTTTGGCGAGGCCAGTGAAGCGGCGCTAAAAGAGGTTTCAAAGCTGTCTGGCGGCAAGAGCTTTGATGCGCGAAAAATGCCACTTAGTGCCGTGTTTAAGGAAATCCGGGCCTATCAATGAAATGGTCTGGCCTCGTTGAGACGCTAGCGCGATTTCTCTTTTCGCCCGCAAACTGGATGGGGCTGCTGTTCAGTTTGGGCACGGTTGCACTCATCCTGCTAGAGTTTGTGAGCGCCCGCTGGCTTGGAATCGCCTTTCTGGCGTACGCGGTCGGTTTTGTCTGCGCGGGCCTGTGGTTCGGCTGGCCGCAACTCGCGGGTCCGGCCTGGGATGAGCTCACCTTCGCTGAGAACGACTCGTCGCGCGACGCTCCGCAGCGGGCGTTGGCGGGTATCCGGCGGTTAGTCACGGGAAACCCTGATCGTCGTCTGTCGGCGATGACCGGTGCCAAATTACTCAAGCTGTGTGACGATATTGAGGCGATGCTCGCGCAGTGGGAGCGCTCAAAGGGCCAGCTATCGATCGAGGACTCGTTCCATGCGCGCTACATTGCGCTGCGCTATTTGCCGGACGCGCTGAAGCGCTTCTGGTCGATCCCGGCGCAGTTTGCGAACACCCGGCAGCTCGAGAACGGTCTGACCGCCGACGCCACGCTAGGCAAGACGGTTGACGACTTGGGTCTAAAAGTGCGCCAGCTTAACGACGCCCTGGCCGCGCACGATGCTCAGGCGTTCCTCGATCAATCCCGTTTTTTATCGGAGAAATTCGGCACCAAACCGGCAGACGTCGGTGCGGGGCCGGTGGTTCTGAAATAGGAGCGCGGTCATCTCTCAACATCGGTGTCCGCCAAAACCTGCGCGGGAGCGTTACTTGCTTGAAATCCCTGCGTCCCGCCCAATCTTGGAGACCATGATGCATCCCTCGACTGTGACACTGCTGAGCCCTGCCCTGAGCCCAATGTTCGACACCTTGACAGTGGCGATGAGCGAAGCTGCGTTCGTGCAGGTTGGCGACACCGTGTTCACGGCTGATTATCTGCATGCGCCCGACGAGTTCACACGCCCCGACGATGTTTTGGTCGAAGGCACCCGTGAAGACCAGGAACTGCTCTTGATCCAGCGCGATTTCGAAGGCGCAAGGCTCACTGGTGACGGCGAAATCTGCCTGCGCGATGGCACCTTGATTCGTTTTTTGCGGCCCGCCGCAGTTCACTAGCCGCAGTTCTCAGTCCGCCACTGCAAGCACGCGTTGACACGGACGCGATGCCCACGTAAAACAAGCGTCAACAAAACCTAAAAAGGTGACGCGGTGGACGATTCCAGAGCGACGATTGGGGCAGTTCTTGATGAACCGTCATCTGCTTCAGAGCCAGCGCTGACAAGTTCGGCAGCACCCAAACTGCGCCGCATGCGCAGTCTCAACCTCTCCCTCGTACTTATTAGCGCCACCGCGCTGAGCGGTCTCGCCGGTTGCGGCAATCTCGAAAGCGGGGCCAGCAACAGCCGCGACGTCTATGCCAATATGGAGGCCTGCAAGGCTGATTGGGGCACGCCGGGCGACTGCGAGGAGGTGGACGCCAAGCGCTCCGCCACCGGTAGCACCGGCTTTTACGGCCCGCGATATTCGTCGCGTTCGGGTGCCTACGGTTTCAACTCCACGCCGCGTCCCGGCTCGCGCTCGGTGGGCAGCGTGGCATCAAGCGCTTCGCGCAGCGGCTTCGGCGCGTCGGGCTCACGTCACAGCAGCGGCTCTAGCGCGTCGTCGTCGGGCGGCTAAGCATGCGCAGAGAGCACGTACCCAAGCGCGACAACTGGCAAAAGCGCTGCGAAGACGCGGGTTTTTCGTTTCATTCATTGGATGGTTTGTACTGGGACGAGGGGATTTGTTATCACTTCACGCCTGCACAAATTCAGACGCTAGAAAAGGCCACGGCAGAGCTGTACACGATGTGCATGGCGGCCGCTGAGCACATCATCAAGAAAGAACGCTTCAAAGAGTTGGCGATTCCTGAGTCCGCGTGGGCGCTGATTCGCGAAAGCTGGGACGACGATCACCCCTCGCTGTTCGGTCGTTTTGATCTGGCGTGGGACAGCACCGGAACGCCTAAATTGCTTGAATTTAATGCCGACACGCCGACCTCGTTGATCGAGGCGAGCGTCGCGCAATGGCACTGGCTGGAGGACGTGAAACCGCATTTGGGTAAAGACGCAGACCAGTTCAACAGCCTGCATGAAGCGCTGATTGAGCAGTGGAAATGGCTCAAGACCGAGCACGGTTACAGCCATGTCCACTTCACCTGCGTGGGCGACCATGAAGAAGACGGCGGTAACCTCGATTACCTGCGCGACACGGCCATTCAGGCGGGCTTGCAAGCACCGTGGATTGCGGTGGAAGAGATTGGCTGGAGTGAGGGCGATCTGGCGTTTGTCGACACCGACAATCAGCGCATCGAGACGCTGTTCAAACTCTATCCTTGGGAGTGGTTGCTGGCCGATGAATTCGGCAGCAACATCCGAAAAACCAAGATGCGCATCATTGAGCCGGCATGGAAAATGGTGTTGGCCAACAAGGGGCTACTGCCGATTTTGTGGGAGCTGTATCCCGACCATCCGCTGCTGCTGAACGCCTCATTCCAGCGCCACAAAGTGCTCGGCGATTACGTGAAAAAGCCGCTGTTGTCGCGCGAAGGCGAGAACGTCGAAATCTACAAAGGCGGTGAAGTGATTCGCGCCGATGGCACGTATGGCGAAGAGGGGTTTGTGTATCAGCAATACACGCCGATTCCGAGCTTCGAAGGTAACTTTGTCACCATCGGAAGCTGGATCATCGGCGACGCGCCAGCGGGCATCAGCCTGCGTGAGGACGCGACTGAAATCACCATGAATACATCGCGGTTCGTGCCGCATTACTTTGATTAACGGCTGCTCCAATTGCGGACGAAAAAGAGGATACCCATGACCTACTCACTCAACGAATCAATCCGCTATTTCGACGATTTTCTGATCTACTTTTCGGTCGCGCTGCTGCTGCTGGTGGCGTTCACCTTCGTGTACGTCAAGGTCACGCCGTACGACGAAATCGCCCTCATCCGCGCGGGCAACACAGCGGCGTCGATCTCGCTATCTGGCGCACTGCTGGGCTTTGCGCTGCCGCTGGCGAGCACCGTGGCCAACGCGGTGAACCTGATTGATCTGGTGCTATTTGCGCTGCTCGCGACGGTGGTGCAACTGGTCGTGTTCGTGTTTGCACGAATGCTGATGCCGGGGCTTACCGCCTCGATTGAAGGTGGCGATATCGCCAAGGCAACTTTCCTTGCAGCGGTATCGATCTCGGTCGGAATGTTGAACGCAGCCTCCTTGGTCTTTTAGTGTTTTCGAGTATCGCGTGTTGCTGACAGCATCGCGCAACGTCGCCAACGCTACTTTGGCCCTAACTGCCGCCGCGAATTCGCGCCGGGTCGTCTTGTCCAACTTCGTACTCAGCTCTGAAAACTCCTGAGTTTGGCCGACTGGTAGTGCAACATTCTTTCTGTAAATATTTCTATCGCAGGGCGAGCGAAGCGAGCCCCGCTTGCGGGTCCCGGAACGGGATCTGATTGCGCAGCGCGCCTGCGAAACAGGGCAGTCTTACAAGAAAGAACACAGTCACGATGTTACGAACCGATACCGAGAATCCACTCAATGAAGCGTACGCGCACCTGCTGGAGCACGGCCCTGATGGTGCCGCTGAGGCGGTACGTATTTGGTCAACGAGGCAAGCGTTATGGAACGGAGAGCGTATCTAATCGCCGCCCCATTTGAGCGAAGTGAGGCCCGCGTGGATCAGGTCAACGGATTCAAGAAAAAGACGATGCTGACGCGTCTGGGAACTGATCTTCCCCCGAATTGACGGACACTTTTCTATGATTAGAAGTCAAGGAGTCCGAGATGAATGGAAAGACACAACCGGCGTACGCGCCGGAGTTCAGGC
>JAYVNO010000122.1:0-15333 GCA_043758415.1 Burkholderiales bacterium | reverse complement strand
TCGGGTCGCGACAAGTCGCTCCTACAAGGTCATGTCGCTCCGTTGAACGGCTTGCGAATCTTCGCCTTCGCCTACCCCCACGCTCCTGTGCGTGCCCTCGCCCAAGCCTTCGCAAGCGCAGGCGTGGTCACCACCGTAACGCTAGCCGCTCCGATCAATCAATCCACCGCCAATTGGCAAACAGTGCCCCCCGTTCCACAAACCGAATTTGATGCCCTCCTCGCGCAATTCGACTTCCTGATCGTTCGCGGCGAGGACTCTTTCGTACGTGCACAATGGGCAGCTAAACCTTTCCTCTGGCACATTTATCCCACGGATGACGGCGCGCACTTAATCAAACTCGATGCGTGGCTCAATCGTTATTGCGTCGGACTGGACGCCAACCTCAGTGCGGCTTACCGGGCCGCTTGTCATGCTTTTAACGCCGCGACGAGCGATGCTGCGCAGAGCGCAGCCTATGAGCTGTTGGCGCGGAGCATCGGTGCGTTGACCGCGCATGCCTCGCGGTGGCGCGACACGTTGATGCAGCAATCCGACCTCGCCACGCGTTTGCTGAAATTTGTTGCCATGCACAAAGCCAATAATCTCGGCTAAAATTAAAGGCTTTGCTGAAAAACCCAGCGCCCAGCTTACTTTTGACCTTGTCACGCTCAAGGTTGAGCCAGCAACACATTCGGCGCACAACACCCCAAATAATTATGAAACTCTCTTCAGAACTTCGGCCCGGCAACGTCATCATGATCAATGATGTCCCGATGGTGGTGCAAAAAGCCGAGATGAACAAATCCGGTCGCAACGCGGCAGTGGTCAAGCTCAAGCTTAAAAACCTTCTCTCCAACGGCGGCACGGAATCGGTTTACAAAGCCGACGAAAAATTTGACGTGGTCATGCTTGAGAAAAAAGACGTCACGTACAGCTACTTCAATGATCCGATGTACGCCTTCATGGACAGCGAGTACAACCAGTACGACATCGAAAAAGACAGCATGGGCGACGCGCTCAAGTATCTCGAAGATGCGATGCCTTGCGAAGTGACCTTCTACGAAGGCCGCGCCATCGGACTCGAAATCCCGACCACGCTGGTGCGCGAAGTTGAATACACCGAGCCTGCCGTTCGCGGCGACACCTCGGGCAAAGTGATGAAGCCCGCGCGCCTCAAAGGCACCGGCTTCGAAATTCCGGTGCCGGCCTTCGTCAATACCGGCGACGTGATCGAAATCGACACCCGTACCGACGAATTCAAGAAGCGCGTTTAACCGCCTGCTCTAACCGCAAAAACGGCTCCTTCGGGAGCCGTTTTGCATGGTCGGGGAGATAATGCTGCAAGGAGAAAATCTGTGTCTGTTGCCTACCTGACTCACCCGTACTCGACCAAACACGAAATGGGGCCACATCATCCCGAATGCCCAGATCGGGTGCGTGTTATCGAAGATCATTTGCGCTCGAACGGCCTACTCGATTTCATGCGTGAAGTGACCGCCACTGCGGCAACGCCTGAGGCGATTCTTCGTGCACATTCGTCCGAGCTTTTGACTCAGCTTGAACGGACATCGCCGTTGCAAGGCTACGCAGGCATTGATGGCGACACCACAATGAATCCGTTCTCACTCGACGCCGCACTGCATGCTGCGGGTGCAGCCGTGCGTGCTGTGGATCTCGTGTGCGGTGGCGAAGTGCAGCGCGCATTTTGTAACGTGCGACCACCAGGACACCACGCCGAACGCAACCGCGCCATGGGTTTTTGTTTTTTGAACAGCGCGGCGATTGCTGTACTTCACGCGCTTGATGCGCACGGGTTGGAGCGTGTGGCGCTGGTTGATTTTGATGTGCATCATGGCAATGGTTCAGAGGAAATTCTGGCCAACGAATGTGACGCCGGTCGCGTGCTGATGGTGTCGACGTTTCAGCATCATTTGTATCCCGGCACCGGTGACGTGCCGATGGCGGAGAACATGGTCAACGTGCCGTTGAAGGCGTATTCAATAGGGGACGCAATGCGCGCCGCCGTGACCAATCGCTGGCTGCCCGCACTTGAAGCGTTCGGCCCCGAACTAATCGTAATTTCAGCAGGATTTGACGCGCATCGGGATGACGAACTTGCTTCTCTCGGCTGGGTGGAGGCGGATTACCGTTGGGTAACGCAGCAGCTCGTTGCAGTGGCCGATAAACACTCGCGCGGACGCATCGTGTCCACGCTCGAAGGCGGCTATTCGCTCGGGGCACTAGCGCGCAGCGTGGGCGAACATGTGAAAGTGCTGATCGGCGCGGATTAGCGTTTTGGACTGATAGGGTGTGCTCTGCGCACCTCAAAGCACTGGTGCGCAGAGCGCACCCTATATTTTGATGGCAGACGGTTAGCATTGCACCATGCAAGGCCATCACACGCACCACCAACCGCCTCCAGACTCCCGGCCTCATGGCCATGACCATCACCATGATCACAGACATGGTCAGGACCACACGCAAGATGAAAAAGGTCATGGGCATTCGCACGGCCCGATGAACTACGACCGCGTATTCGCCATCGGCATCGCGCTAAATGTGAGTTACGCACTGATCGAGGCGGTCGCTGGTTTCTGGCTCAATTCGTTGTCGCTGGTGGCGGATGCCGGGCACAATCTTTCGGATGTGCTGGGTCTGCTGCTTGCCTGGGCTGCGGTGTGGCTATCGCGTCGCAAGCCCTCTGCGCGCCACTCGTATGGCTTGGGCCGCAGCTCGATCCTGGCTGCGCTGGCCAACGCGATGTTGCTGATGATTGTGATCGTGGTGATCGCGTGGGAAGCAGCGTCACGTTTTTCGCATCCGCAACTGATAGCCACCGGCCCAGTGGTGTGGATTGCCAGCATAGGCATCGCGGTGAACGGATTCACCGCGTGGCTTTTCATGCGTGGCAGCAAGACCGACTTGAACGTACGTGGTGCGTATCTGCACATGTTGGCCGATGCTGCCGTGTCGGCCAGCGTGGTGGTGAGTGCGCTGCTGATGGCGGCGACCGGTTGGCTGTGGCTTGATCCGGCAACCAGCCTGGTCATCGCCGCGGTTATAGCGTGGGGCTCCTGGCGGCTGCTAGTGGATTCGCTGCATCTTTCGCTCGACGCGGTGCCACCGCACATCAATGCCGAGGCCGTGGGGCGCTACATTGCGTCCGACCCATGCGTACAGGAGGTACACGACCTGCATATCTGGGCACTGTCTACCGAAGCCGTAGCGCTGACTGCGCATGTGGTTTGCCCTGCGGGCCATCCAGGTGACGCGTGGCTCACACGCGTGTGTAACGAATTGCACGACAAACACGGCATCGACCACGCAACCATTCAAGTAGAAACTGGCGATGAGGTGCATGCGCACGACACCGCGCGCTGCGGCATTCGGGTTACGCTATAAGATGGGCTGTTTGATTCTGTTGAGACGATTTAACAGCGTCGCGCCGAACACCGCCACAGCCAACCCAATCATCACCACGACTGCGCCAACGATTTGCGTAGTCGATAACACTTCGCCAAACACGAGCGCGGTCGCCGACATGCCCGCGACCGGCACCCAAAGCGCGAACGGTGAAACCGCAGAAGCCGGGTAACGCGTGAGCAGGTTTGACCACAAACCGTAGCCAAACACCTGTGCCGCGTACGCCAAAACGCAAAGGTGAAAAGCGAGCGCCCAGCTTGCTTCAGTAATCGGAAGCAGCAACGAGTTTGCGGGCTCCGCAAGCAACGAAATCAGCACCAGTGGCGGCACCGCAGCGACGCTCGTCCACGCTATGAAATTCATGGCGTCGACCTTGCCCGATGCCGACTGCCGCGCCACGTGTTTGGCCACCGTGTTGCCAGCGCCCCAGAAAAATGCGCCGACCAGCACCAGGAAAAAGGCGAAGCCAACCCCAGCGCCGATTTTGGTGATACCGATGACGACCAGACCGACCGCTGCGATCAACGCGCCCCATAGTTGCGGTCGCTGAACCTGCTCACCATAGAACGTCACCGCAAGTGCTATCGTAAAGAACACTTGCATTTGCACCACCAGTGACATCAGTCCCGCCGGCATGCCGAGGTTGAGTGCGATGAACATCACAGCAAATTGGCCGACAGCGATAAACAGGCCGTACACGATGAGCCAGCACCACGCCGCCTGCGGTTTGCCCACAAAAAATACCAGCGGTACAGTTGCCAAAAAAAAGCGCCAACCGGACAGCGCAAACGGCGGCATAGTCTGCAACGCGATCTTGATCGAGACGAAGGTGAGCCCCCAGACTGTCGCGATAGCGAGGGCTAAAAGGCTGTGGCGGAGGGGCATGGAAATCGGCTTATTGGAAAGACTATGCCGAGACACGCCGTAAGAAGGGCATGGGCGGTCGGGGCGCAACCGCTTCTACAAACAGCTTACTCAACCGCCTTGAGCATCGCCTCAACGACGCCTTTGGCATCGCCAAACACCATCATGGTTTTGTCCATGTAAAACAGCTCGTTGTCGAGACCGGCGTAGCCCGCAGCCATCGAGCGTTTATTGACGATGATGGTGCGCGCTTTGTACGCCTCCAAAATCGGCATGCCGTAAATCGGGCTGCCTTTTTCTAGCGCCAATGGGTTCACCACGTCGTTCGCACCGAGCACCAGCACCACGTCGGTTTGCGCGAAGTCAGAGTTGATGTCCTCCATCTCGTGAACCTGATCGTAGGGTACTTCGGCCTCCGCCAGCAACACGTTCATGTGGCCCGGCATGCGGCCTGCGACTGGGTGAATTGCGTATTTGACGTTGATGCCTTTGGCGATGAGTTTTTGCGCCAGTTCTTTCACCGCATGCTGCGCGCGCGCGACTGCCAGGCCATAGCCCGGTACGATCACCACGCTATCAGCATTCGAAAGCATGAACGCTGCGTCGTCGGCGCTGCCGCTCTTGACCGGGCGTTGCTCCTTCGAGCCAACAACGGTGCCACCTTCGCCGCCGAAACCACCGAGGATCACGCTGATGAAAGAGCGGTTCATCGCTTTGCACATGATGTAGCTCAGGATCGCACCCGACGATCCGACCAGCGATCCGGCGATGATCAGCATCGGGTTGTTCAGCGAAAAGCCAATGCCCGCCGCCGCCCAGCCTGAGTAGCTGTTAAGCATCGATACGACGACCGGCATGTCCGCGCCGCCGATAGGAATGATGATTAGCACGCCGAGCAAAAAGCCGAGCGCAATGATGACCGTAATCAGCAACAAAAAATCGTTGGACGACGTTGCGTACCAAAACGCGATGATGAAAAACAGCACAGCAAGTCCGAGCACTGCATTGATCGGATGCTGGCCCTTGAACGTCACTGGCGCGCCCTGAAACAGGCGGAATTTGTATTTGCCTGAGAGCTTGCCAAAGGCGATCACCGAGCCCGTAAAAGTGATGGCACCAATAAACGCGCCCAGCGCCAGTTCAATGCGATTGCCGCCTGGAATCAAGCCGCCTTTTTCAACAATGCCAAACGCCCACGGTTCAACCACCGCCGCGACCGCAATGAACACCGCAGCCAAGCCGATCATGCTGTGCATGAACGCAACCAGCTCGGGCATCTTGGTCATCTCGACGCGTTTGGCCATGACAGCCCCGACGCCGCCGCCAACGACGAGCCCGGCGAGCACGTAACCCAGTCCAGTGATCGAGCCTTTGGACAACTCGTAAATCAACGCGCAGGTAGTAACGGCAGCAATCGCCATTCCCACCATGCCGAAGCGATTACCCTTGATTGAGGTCGTCGGGTGCGACAGGCCCTTGAGCGCCTGGATAAAAAAGACCGACGCGACGAGGTAAAGAAGAACGACGAGGTTCATGCTCATAGGTTAAGTCCCGCGCGTTGTTCCCTCCCCCTGGGGGGGAGGGTTAGGGAGAGGGTGTTACAAGTCGAAACAGGGAAGGGCGACGCAGTTCCCTCTCCCCTAACCCCTCCCCCCCGGGGGGAGGGGGATAAATACATGCTCATTTCACAACCTCCGTTTTCTTGTCTTTCTTCTTGAACATTTCCAGCATGCGTTTGGTCACCAGAAATCCGCCGAACACATTGACCGCCGCGAGCGCCACGGCCAGCACGCCCATTGTTTTACCGAGCGTCGTTTCGGTCAGCGCCGCCGCGAGCATCGCGCCCACGATGATGATCGCCGAGATCGCATTCGTCACCGCCATCAGCGGCGTGTGCAGCGCAGGCGTGACGTTCCAGACGACGTGGTAGCCGACGTAAATCGCCAATACGAAGATGATCAGATTGATGACGATATGGTCTATGCCGCTCATGTCTTGTCTCCCAAAATCGCTCCCGTAACCAACGTCGCAGCCACGATGTCGTCGTCCATGTTGATCGCAAACGCGCCTGTTTTAAAATCGACCAGAAGCTTCAAAAAATCCAGCAAATTGCGTGAATACAGCGCGCTGGCATCTTGCGGCAACAGCGCTGCCAGGTTGGTGTGACCGACCAGCGTGACGCCGTGTTTCACGACCACCTCATCCTTCACGGTCAGCGGGCAATTGCCGCCCTGCTCCGCAGCGAGATCCACGATCACCGAACCCGGTTTCATGGCCTTGACCATCTCCTCGGTCACCAGCACAGGAGCTGGACGTCCGGGGATCAACGCAGTGGTGATCACCACGTCCGCGAGCGCCACTTTTTTGGCCACTTCGATCCGCTGCCGCTCCATCCAGCTTGCGGGCATCGGCTTGGCATAGCCGCCGACACCGACCGCTGCTTCGCGCTCTTCGTCCGTTTCATACGGCACGTCGATGAACTTGGCACCGAGCGATTGAACCTGCTCTTTCACCGAGGGCCGCACGTCGGAGGCTTCGATCACGGCACCCAATCGCTTCGCCGTAGCAATCGCCTGCAAGCCCGCAACGCCGACGCCGAGAATCACGACGCGCGCGGCTTTCACCGTGCCTGCCGCGGTCATCAACATCGGGAAAAATTTGGGGTAATGGTTCGCCGCGACGATCACCGATTTGTAGCCCGCGATGTTGGCCTGCGACGACAACACGTCCATGCTTTGCGCGCGCGAGGTGCGCGGCGCTTTGTCCATCGAAAAGCCATTGACGCCACGCGCTTTGATCGCCGCGATGCCGTCCGTATTAAACGGATTGAGCAGGCCGACCACGTTGGCACCGCTCTTGATCGCAGCAAGTTCTGCGTCATTCGGGCCGCGCACTTTGAACACAATGTCGCTACTGGCGAGCACGTCAGCAGCGCTCGTACTGACGGTCGCGCCCGCTAGCGCGTAGGCCGCGTCAAGCAAGCTGGACGCCGCGCCCGCGCCTGATTCGATGACGACGGTGATGCCGGGAATTGCAGCCATTTTTTTGACTGTTTCCGGAGTGGCGGCGACGCGTGTTTCCCCCGCTGCCGTCTCTTTGATGATGCCGATCTGCATCGGGCACCTCCTTTATTTTTGACCGTTACCAGTGTAGCCGCTTTCGCCGGCAGGTTTCTGCGTCAACCGAGTGAAACCCTGCAGTCAGAGCGGTACAACATAGAGTAAATTTAAGGTTTAGGAATTTCCCCGGAGATGCTCATGTTTAGTTTGAAACGATCAGTTTTAGCGCTGTCGCTAGCCATTTTGGTATCAGCCCCTGAGGCGGCGACACTCAAAGCAGCCGCGCAAAACGACATCCTCACCGCCGACCCGCATTCGCAAAACCACGCGACGACCAACGCAATCCTGATGCATGTGTACGAGGGTTTGACGCGCTACAACGCGAAATTTGAAGTTGAACCCTCGCTTGCCACCAAGTGGACCTACATCTCGCCAACGCAAGTGCGCTTTGAACTGCGTAAGGGCGTGAAATTTCACGACGGCTCACCGATGACGGCCGACGACGTGGTGTTCAGCTTCAGCCGCATCAAACAACCGCAGGGCACGATGCAGATTTACGTCGCAGGCATTGGCGAAGTGAAGAAGATTGACGACTTCACGGTTGACTTCATCATGCCCGCGCCCAACCCCATTTTGCTGCGCAACATCATCGATTTCCGCATCATGAGCAAGGCGTGGGCCGAGAAAAACAAGGTCACCAACATTCAGGATTACAAGGCGAAAGAAGACACCTACGCAGCGCGCAACGCCATGGGCACCGGCCCGTATGTGTGGAAAGGCTGGGCACCCGAGCAAAAGATCGAGTTTGCCGAAAACACCGCCTGGTGGGGCAAAAAAGACGGCAACGTCACGAGCTACACCTATCTGCCCATCAAGGCTGATGCTACGCGCATTTCCGCCCTGATTGCAGGGGACGTTGATCTGGTCACCGAGGTGCCGCCACAGGACGTCGAGCGCCTGAAAAAAGACCCCAAGCTGCGCGTGATGGAAGGCATTGAAGTGCGCACCATTTTCCTTGGCATGGATCAGTTCAGCGACGAGGCGAAATACACCGACGTCAAAGGCAAAAACCCGTTCAAGGACAAGCGTGTGCGAGAAGCGTTGTCACTGGCTGTTGACCGCGAAGCCATCAAAAAAGCCATCATGCGCGGCCTGTCGGTGCCTGCGGCCATCATGGTGGCCCCCGGCGTGAATGGATACAGCACAGACATCGACCGCGCCGAGTACAACCCTGAAAAGGCCAAAAAATTGCTGGCCGAAGCGGGTTATCCGAATGGCTTCGGGCTCACGCTTGACTGCCCAAATAATCGCTATGTGAACGACGAAAAAGTGTGCCAGGCCGTCGTCGCTATGTGGGCCAAAATCGGCATGAAACCGAAGCTAAATTCAATGAATTTCGCGCCCTATATCGCCAAAATTCAAAACTTTGACACCAGCGTGTACATGCTCGGCTGGGGTGTTGCCACGTACGACGCGCTGTACTCGTTGCAGTCACTGGTGCGCACCAAAACCACCGGTGCCGACGGCAACTTCAATCTGGGCCGCGTCAGCGACACCCGACTCGACTCGATCATCGACACCCTCAAAACCGAGCCAGACGTGACCAAACGCAACGCCCTCATCCGCCGCGCACTGGAACGCACCAAGGAAGAGAGCTATTACGTCACCCTGCACCACCAGATTCGTCCCTGGGCGATGAAAAAAGAAGTGACCACGCTGCATCGCTCGGATGACCGTCCAGAAGCGCGGTTTGCGAAGGTTTCTGGCGCGGGGTCTTAAGCGGTAGATCAACTATAAAGGGCACCCTGCAATGCTTTTTTTAAACTTGATTACAGCTTTTTCTCGAAACACCGATTTTATTGGGGCTAGATAAGATTTTTTCAAATAATCGACTATTTGAAAAATCGCGCTCTAGCCCCTGTTCAGTAATAGATTGGACAAAATGCTGTTCATTCAGCGAGGGTGAGAATACAGACCGTCAAGGATTCAGAACGTCCTAGCGGATTGGTTGCGACGATCCCGCAGTCAGGTACCGTCGTTGCAGGGACGAATTTATCCGCGGTCGCTTCAGAATTCGTACTTGCAGTTAAGAACTTTCCCACAAATAAGCTTTGATCGCTGACTGGCCTTTTTCGTCCCACTCAGCATTGCGCTTTCTTGCAGTAGCTGGCTATTGCTGCGTAAACGTGCCTTGATTGCGACAAAAACTGCTGCGACATCCATTCGCTCGTATTTACGGACAGTTCTAAGTCAACCCATTCAGTCGGCCTTTATGTTGGCCATACGGATGATCCTGCCCCATTTTTTGGTTTCGTCAGCGACAAATTTGCCGAAAACAATGGACGAACCGGTCATTGTCGCTGCTCCCAGCTCCGCATAGCGAGTCTTCAATTTGGGATCCCCGAGCCCCGCGTTTGCTACCTTGTTGAGCCTATCAGTGATGTCCAACGGCGTATTCTTTGGCGCAAAAATTCCGGTCCAGCCGCTAGCCTCATAGCCCGGTACCAGCTCGGTCATCGCGGGAACGTCCGGCAGTGCATCTGACCGGCTTTCGGTGGTCACTGCCAGCGCGCGGAGCTTGCCGGATTTGATGTGCGGGATGCTCGCTGGCAACGACTCAAATAAAACTTGTACCTGTCCGCCCAGCAGGTCGGTGATTGCTGGTGCCGCGCCGCGGTAGGGTACGTGGAGGAAAGCGGTTCCTGTCATCGCTTTGAACAGCTCACCAGCGAGATGCTGCGTGGTACCGCTGCCAGAGGATCCCTGGCTCATCTTGGCGGGATTCGCCTCGGCATACGCAACAAATTCAGCAATCGTCTTGATCGGCGACGATGCGTTCACCGTCATCACATTGGGAAACCGAACAACGCCCGCAACTGGCGAAGCGTCCTGAAGAAAATTGAAAGGCAGTTTTTCGTAGAGCGTCGCATTGACGGTGTTAACCGCTCCACCCAGCAGCAAGGTGTAGCCGTCAGCGGGTGTGCGGATGACAGCGTCGGTCGCTATGTTGCCGCTGGCACCCGGTCGGTTTTCGATGATCACAGGCTGGTTCAGTTGCTCTGATAGCCATTGCCCCATCATCCGCGCAACAATGTCAAAGTTGCCGCCAGCAGCAAAACCGACAACGATTCGCACCGGCCGCGACGGATAGTCTTGCGCCGTCGCGCGGGAGGTCGTTGACGCGAACGTCGCAATAGCAGAGCTGATTTGCAGAAATTGACGACGAGTAATCATGATCTCCTCCTAAATGGACAATGGAAATGACTGAAGTTCTTCCACGAACCGGCATGGCCACCAGTCAAGCGCTTTTATAGTAAGTGGCCTGAGCTATAAAAGGAATCTCGATTTTTTTATAGAGCCAAAGGTAATTGCTTATGGATAAGACATCGCAGCAATGGAACAACCGCATGGGCCGGCGACTGAAGCTTCGTGACCTTCACATCCTGTCTGTCGTCGTGCAATGGGGGAGCATGGCAAAGGCTGCTTCGCATCTCGCGATGTCGCAACCCGCCGTGTCCGAATCGATCGCCAATCTCGAAGCGACGCTAGGCGTACGGCTGCTTGATCGCACGCCGCGCGGCGTCGAGCCAACGCTTTACGCGCACGCAATGCTCAAGCGCGGCAACGTGATGTTCGACGAGTTGAGGCAAGCGGTCAAGGAGATCGAGTTCCTCGCAAACCCAAAGGTCGGAGAAATCCGCGTAGCGTCGGGCGATACCGGCGTCGCCAGTCTGCTGGCACCGGCGATCAACGAATTGTCGCAGCGCTACCCTGAAGTTGTCGTCCACGTGACGGCAGCCAGCGCCGAACCGCTCGAATATCCGGAGTTGCGCGGTCGAACGGTCGACGTCGTGTTGGCACGAATCTCCCGCACGTTCGCGCACTCAGAGCTCAACGTCGCGATTTTGTTCGACGATCCGCCTCGTGTTGTGGTCGGCTCGCAAAGCCTTTGGGCACGCCGGCGCAAAGTGGCGCTTGCCGATCTGGTGAACGAACGATGGACGTTATCGTCCGATCAGGTCATCCATGATTTGGTGCACGACGCATTCCGGGCCAAAGGATTGCCGCCGCCGAAGGAAACGGTGAGCGCAAGTTCAATGCTGCTGCGCAGTCGGCTGCTGGCGACCGGACGCTACGTGACCGTGCTGCCTGCCTCGGTGTTGCGATACAACGCCACTGCCTGGTCGCTCAAGGCTTTGCCGATTGAACTAGAAACGGCACCGATGTGCGTGACGCTGATCACGCTCAAAAACCGAACAGTCAGTCCTGTTGTTCAGCTATTCATCGATGAGGTACGGGCGATCACCCAGACGATGCCACGTCTGTAGCTGATCGTTAATCTCTAAGGGTTGAATTCCCCGCCGCGTGCGACGAAGCATTTGTTTCGCTGGCACCGTTCGCAATACCCCGCCCTTTGGGGCGGGGAAATTTATTCCCAATCGCTGCGCTGACGCCCTAGGCTTGCAGCTGCTTCTCCCAAACACCTGCCTTCATAAGGCCCACAATCGCCTTTTCCGGCTCGCACAACAGTGTGATGTCGGTCGTCGGGTCGCCATCAACCACCAGCAAATCGGCATGCGCGCCCGGCGCGATTACGCCGAGTTTGCCTTCTTGATTGAGCAACTTCGCGGCGACGCTGGTCGCGCTTTGCAGAATTTCTATCGGCGTTTGCACGCCCGCCCGCAAGCGCCATTCGATGGATTGATGGGCGTGCATCGCTCCGAGCAAATCGGTGCCGAACGCAATCGGAATGCCTTCGGCTTTGGCAATCGCAATGGCCCGCGTGCCGGCGTCTTTAACGCGATCCAGCTTGCCGAGCATTGCTTCACTCCAACCGAGGCGTTTGCCCTCCTCCGCAAGCATGGCGTAGGTGGCAAGCGTCGGCACTAGAAACGCGCCGTGCGACTTCATGACTTTGGCCGTTGGCTCGTCGAGCAGGTTGCCGTGCTCGATGGAGCGCACGCCGCACTGCACGGCACGCGTGATCGAGCGCGGCGAATACGCGTGGGCCATGACGTAGGTGTTGGCCGCAGCCGCTTCCTCGCAGGCGGCGGTGATTTCTTCCAACGAATACTGCGTGCCGTCGATGGGATCGGTCGGGCTGGCCACACCACCACCGGCCATGATCTTGATCTGGTTGGCCCCGCAACGCAATTGCTCACGTACAGCGCGGCGAACCTCGGGCACGCCGTCAGCAATCGCCGGAAACAACCCGAGCCCGGCGCAAGTACACATAAATTCTTTGACGCCCCGCGGACGGCTATCGGCATGACCGCCGGTTTGCGACAGCGGCGCGCCTGCGATGAACAATCGCGGCCCGCGCAAAAAGCCGCGCTCGATGGCCAACTGCACGCCGTAATCCGCGCCCGCCGCATCGCGCACCGTGGTGAAGCCACGCATCAACATCCCTTCGAGAATGTGCCGCGCCTGCGCGGTGATGTAGCTCGGTGGCTGCATTGACAACGCCCACACATCGTGATGAACGGCGGTGACGTGTACATGGCAGTCGATGAATCCGGGCAGCACGATGCGGCCTTTGAGATCGACTGCGTCCGCGCTGCTGGTGCTGATGTCGCCGACGGTGACCGAGGCGATGCGGCCATCAATGACCACCACCGTTCCGGAGGGCAGCGTCTTACCGTTAACGCTGTCAAAAACGCGGGCGTTGCGGAGAACCTGACGGGACATGGCGATCACCTTGGAAAATCGGCTGGGAAGGCCAACAGCATACGCGAGCGACACCGCTTGACGACGTCGTGGGTTTACCTTGTCGGAGTTAAACGTTATAAAGACGGAATTGCTTGCAAAATCATGCCAACGCCTCCCAAAAGCCCAGCGGCCACCTCCGAAATGTTCCAGCGCGCGGCCCATGGCGACACCGACGCCATGGGTGTGTTGTACGCAGAACTCTACCCCGAAATCAAGCGGGTGGCGCGTGCTCGGCTGGCACAGGCGGGCGGAGTTACTGGGCTAAACGCGACCGCGCTGGTACACGAGGGCTTCATGCGCATGGCTGAGCGCGAGGGTTTGCTGGGCGATACGCGGGTGCAGTTTTTTGCGTACGTCGGCAAAGTGTTGCGCTCCATCGTCATCGATTTTGTTCGCGCCCGCGACGCCGAAAAACGTGGCGGTGGCGTGACGTTGCTAACGCTTTCCCACGCGGATTCCACCGCTGATCAATGGCTGCCCGCAGTGGACGTGATCGCGCTGGATCGGGCGCTGGAGCGGCTTAAGACCGTGGACGAAGGCATGTATCAAACCGCAGAGCTGCACTTTTTTTGCGGTATGACGATTCTTGAAACATCCGATGCGCGCGGCATTTCCACCCGCACTGTCAACCGTGAAATCACCAAGGCGCGCGCGCTGCTGGCGGAATGGCTTGACGTTGCGCCGGCGTGACGGTCGCCGCACATTTCCGCGCGGATTTGGCGCAGACTTCGCAGTCTTTGCGTCTTTTTCAAGGCGATGACTGACGCTGCTGCACCCCCTACCTTGCCTCCGTCTGGTGCAGGCGCGAACCCGCCATCGCCATCATCGAACGGCGTCGACAAAGCCGACGCGTTTGACCCGGTATTTTGGAAAGCCGTCAACGCGGCGCTGGATGAAGCGCTCGAATGCGACGATCTGTCGCGTCCTGCCTACGTCAAGCGCCTGCATGAACGCGACGCCAAGCTCGCGCAAGAGGTTCGCAAACTGCTCGGACGCGCCCACGCGCAAACGCTGGTAACCGACGTCATTCGTCATCCTCCCGCTGGATTGACGACGCGCCTCGCGCCGGTGTTGGGTGATGCTGGCGAGCGTGGTTTCGACGGCTTGTTGCAGCGCGCACTGCGTGCCGACCGTGCACGGGCGATGAGCCATCGACACGAAGGTGAGCTGTGCGGCGCGTGGAAATTGCAGGAAGTCATTGGCGTCGGCGGCATGGGCGAGGTGTGGCTTGCGACGCGCGCGGATGGTTTGTTTCAAGCCAAAGCAGCGGTCAAGTTTTTGCGCGCTGACGGCGAATCAGCGCAGTTCGAAGCGCGCTTTGCCCAGGAACGGGCGCTTCTCGCGCGGCTCAATCATCCCGGCATCGCGCGGCTGATTGACGCGGGTCGTTTGTTCGGGCAACCGTTTCTGGTGCTTGAATATGTCGAGGGCATGCCGCTCTTGAATTACGCCGCCGAGCACGCGACCACCGTCGAGGCGCGCATCGCATTGATCCGCGAAATTGGCGAAGCGGTGTCCTACGCGCATTCGCAATTGGTGGTGCATCGCGACCTGAAGCCGTCGAACGTGCTGGTCACACCCGGCGGTCACGTCAAGCTGCTCGACTTCGGCGTGGCGGGCCTACTCGAAGATCGTGATCATGATGCCGCGACCACGTCTGAGGCGACCAAAATTGCGGGGCGCGGCCTGACCGTGGAATACGCCGCGCCCGAGCAAATTAGCGGCGAGGCAACGGGCGTCGGCAGTGATATTTATTCGCTCGGCGCACTTGCTTACCACCTGCTGTCCGGACGCCGCGCGCACCTGCCCGACAAGCCCGGACGAGCCGCGCTTGAATACGCGGTGCTGCACGCCACGCCGGATCGCGTTTCACATGCCGCCGCGCATCCGCTCGACAAGCTCGACAAACTAGCCACGGTGGCCAAGGACATGATTCCACCGCCGACCGATATCAATCGCTTGCACGGAGATCTCGACGCCATCATTTCGCGCGCGATTCGCATCGATCCGGCGGATCGCTATCGCACCATGGAGGCGTTCGTCGCGGATTTGCAGCGCTGGGTGGCACGGCGACCGATTGCCGCGCGACGCGAAGATCGTAGCTACCGCACGCGACTGTGGCTACGGCGAAACTGGCTGCCGGTGGGCCTGACCGCCACGCTGATTACGGCGCTCGGCGCGGGGCTCGCGATTTCGCTTTACCAATATCAACGGGCAAGTGCGGAGGCAACGCGAGCCAACAAAACGGCCGACTATCTGGTCGAATTACTGGGTCGCGCTGACCCGGATTTGCACG
>JAYVNO010000121.1:0-15348 GCA_043758415.1 Burkholderiales bacterium | reverse complement strand
GATTCAGGGCTTGTGGGACGACGCAAAAACCTTCGACCTACCCGCCGAATTCAAGCCGCTTTACTCGCCTTAAATATCTCTAATGGAAAATCTCGGTTTAATATGGGCTAATCGGCTATTTACGCTTATAGTCAACTATAGGCAAAAATAGCGCTATTGCCCATGTTAGCTGGGCGTTTTAGGATAGAGCTGTATGAAATTAGCGCTGGTCAAGCGACGGAAGCACCGCGAAGCCGCGAGGTGGGCAGTTTGCGGTACACGGTGTTACGGCTGACGCCCAGCTCCCGGGCAGCGGCCGAAACGTTGCCGCGATGTCGCGTCAGCGCTCGCTGCATCGCTTCACTGGCAAGCTGATCCAGCGACCCGTCCTGCACCAGCTCGCCGACCTGAGGTGATTGCACGACATCGGACTTATCGAGCGCGACGAGTGATTCGCGCCCGCTATTGATATCGTCAAGAAAATCGTCTGGCAGATGCTCAAGCTGAACTACCGTGTCGGGTGTTGCAATTGCGATGGCGGTGGCGAGCACGTTGGACAATTGGCGCAGATTGCCGGGCCATGGATGACAGCGCATTAAACGCCACACGTCAGGTGCAAGCGTCCACTGTGGCCCGCCCAGCGTGAGCAATAAGCGCGTGACAATTTCTTTCACGTCGGTGCGATTTCGCAGTGGGGGAAGGCGAACCGTCAACCCGTTCAAACGGTAGTAAAGATCGTCGCGAAAGGCCTTCTTCTGAATCAAATCACGCAGCCGTTGATGCGTCGCGCAGATCAGCCGAACATCCACCGGAATTGACGCGCTGCTGCCCAGCGGCGTCACCACGCGCTCCTGCAACACTCGCAATAGCCGCGCCTGCATCGCCGACGGCATATCGCCGATCTCGTCGAGAAACAAAGTGCCGCCGTGCGCCTGCAATATCTTGCCCTGGTGGCCCTTGCGACGTGCGCCGGTAAACGCGCCGTCCTCATAACCGAAGAGCTCTGACTCGATCAGCCCGTCCGGGATTGCTGCGCAATTAACTGCGATAAAAGGGCCATCGCGACGGTCAGAAGCACGATGAATCGCCAGCGAGAACCACTCCTTGCCCGCGCCAGTTTCTGCTTCCAGCAGCACGCTGACGTTGGTTGCGGCCACGCTCCTTAGCCGGGCGACGGCTTTGGCGATCTGGGCGTCGCCAGAGTCGAGATGATCAAGCGTCGCCTGTGGTGACGCGTCGGGGAGAGATTGCTGGCGAGGCAGTCGCACGGAACGCGCTGACCTGTCCGGTGCGTCCGTGTTTGAAGCTGCGCTTGTACACCCGCGCAAAAGATGACTGCTCCCCACAGAACGTGCGCTCAACGCCGTCGGCACCGCGTAAATACGCACTCCGCTCGGAAGCACACACTGCAATGGCGATGCAGCGGCGAGCGAGGCGAGTTCGTGCAATTCACCTGGCCTGCGGCGGAGCAATGAAAGCGCCGTGTGAGTGCTCAAGCTGCTGCGAGAGAGTTCAAGCTGCAGGCATGCACTTCGGTTGGCACCGAGCACTTTTCCGTCGGGCGCAAATGACAGCAGGCCTTCCATCAGCGTACCGATGAACTCTGCGCGTGCGTGAAAGGCAACGATGAGCTGCCCAGCGTAGGCTCGGCGGAACAAGGTGTTCTCGATCATCTGCGTGCTCATGCGCACAAGGCCCATGGTGTGCTTGTGGAACCCGCGGTAGTCGCCGGTTACATCAAGCACGCCGAGCAAATCGCCCGCAGGCGCGAAGATTGGCGACGCCGAACACGTCAGACCATGATTGGCGTGCAGGAAGTGCTGGTTAGCGTGCACCACGACAGGCTGCCTCTCAAAGATGGCAGTGCCAATGGCGTTGGTCCCCTTTTGCGCCTCGCTCCAGCTGACACCCGGACGCAACGCAACCTGCGAGGCGCGCTGCGCAAAACTGTCGTCACCGATGGAATGCAACACGACGCCCTGGGCATCGGTCAACACCACCATGCTTTCGGTGTTGATGATCTGCTGGTGCAGCGTTTCCATCACGGGGGCTGCATGTTGCATCAGTTCCTGATGCTGCTCGCGCAGCAGACGCAAGTCGGTGACCGGCAGCGCATGAAAGTCCTGTGATTCACCCTCGCGCAAGCCGTGTTGCGCGCTTCGACTCCAGGATGATTCGATGAGCATGCGCTGCGCTTCCGCAGAATGCGTGCCGACTGCCGACGAATTCACGGTAGTGTGCGACGCGAACATTGCTCCTCCATCCTTGCTAAGTGCTCCATCACCAGCGACCTTACTCCTCCGTCTGATCACTGGTGCGAGAGTCTATCGCACCTTCATGTCCATAAAACTGCGTCAATTTGCAACAGGTGTGACGACGTGTTGCCATCCGCTGAAACATATTTTAGGTGTGTTGGCTGCGCACGGAGGATGATGACTGCCCGGTTTTAATACGCTGGGGGCGCGTGCGAAGTCAGACACTTTTAGTCGCCCATTGGTACGAACATTGCGCTATAACGCTCAATAAAAATCTGCAATCGCAGCATTGTCAAAAAAGTGAGGAGTGCAACATGTCAGTGAATGTCACTATGAAAGTGAACGGTCAGTCCGTTTCGACGACCGTTGAGGCGTCGATGACGCTGGTCGAATTTATCCGCGAGCACCTGCGTCTGACCGGGACGCACGTTGGGTGCAACACGTCGCAATGCGGGGCGTGCACGGTGCACGTCAATGGCCGCGCGGTGAAGTCCTGCAACATGCTAGTCGCTCAGGCGCAAGGCGCTGATGTCATGACCATCGAAGGGCTCGCCGCGACCAATGGCGACATGCACCCGATGCAGGCGGCGTTCAAGGAACATCACGGCTTGCAATGCGGCTTTTGCACGCCAGGCATGGTAATGAGCGCCTGCGAGTTGAAGGGCAAGTTAAGTGATCCCACCGACGAGCAAATCCGCGCCAGTCTCGACGGCAACATTTGCCGTTGCACGGGGTATCAAAACATCGTCTCGTCAGTGAAAGCTGGCCTGGCAGCAATGAAATAGGAGGCGATCATGAAAGCAGACGGAATCGGCGCACGCGTCACGCGCAAAGAGGACCACCGCTTTTTGACTGGCAACGGTCAATACACCGACGACATCATCCTGCCGCGCCAGACTTACGCGGTGTTTGTGCGCTCCCCACATGCCCACGCCACGATCAACAGCGTGGATACTGCGGCAGCGCTCGCGATGCCCGGCGTGGTCGCCGTGTTCAGCGGCAAAGATATTGAAGAATCAAAAATTGGCGGACTGCCATGCGGCTGGGGCATCACCAGCAAAGACGGCACGCCCGCCATTGAGCCGCCCCACCCCATTTTGTGTATTGGCAAAGCGCGCTACGTGGGCGACCATGTGGCGGTGGTCATCGCTGAGACACTGGAGCAAGCGCGCAAGGGCGCTGAAGCGGTCGAAGTGGATTTCGGCATCCTGCCCGCAGTGGTCGCCACCGGCACGGCAGCCGCGAGCAAAACGGCAGTGCATGACCAGGCACCGAACAACGTTTGCTACACATGGGGGCATGGCGATGAGGCGGGCGTGAAGGCTGCGTTCGCCAACGCGCATCACATCAGCGAGCTGTCGTTGACCAATCAACGCCTCGCACCGAATGCAATGGAGCCGCGCGCAGCGAACGCCGCGTACGACCGTTCGAGCGAGAGTTACACGCTGCACGTTTCTAATCAAAATCCACACGTCGAACGCTTGCTGATGTGCGCGTTTGTTCTCGGAATTCCCGAGCACAAAATGCGTGTTGTGGCACCGGATGTGGGCGGTGGTTTCGGTTCCAAGATTTTTGTGTACGCCGAAGAAACAGTGCTCGTGTGGGCCAGCAAGCGCGTGGGTCGCCCGATCAAGTGGACGGCAGACCGCACCGAGGCTTTCTTGTCCGACGCGCACGGTCGCGACCATGTGACGAAGGCGCAATTGGCGATGGACAAGGACGGCAAGTTTCTCGCCTTCCGCGTCGATACGACCGCCGCAATGGGCGCTTACTTGTCGACGTTTTCGACCGCAGTGCCGACGATTCTTTACGGGACGTTGTTGGCCGGGCAGTACACGACGCCATCCATCTACGTTGAAGTGACGGCCGTGTTCACCAACACCTCCCCCGTTGATGCCTATCGCGGCGCAGGTCGTCCTGAGGCCACGTACGTCGTCGAGCGTATGGTCGAAACCGCTGCGCGCGACATGAAGATGGATCCTGCGGAAATTCGCCGTCGCAACTTTATTCGCACCTTCCCGTATGCAACTCCGGTGGGCCTGACGTACGACGTGGGTGACTACGACGCGACGCTTGATGGCGCGATCAAGATGGCTGACGTCGCGGGTTTCGCGGCTCGCAAGGTTGCATCCGAAGCGCGCGGCATGAAGCGCGGCATTGGCTACTCAAGCTACATCGAAGCCTGCGGGCTTGCGCCTTCAAACGTGGCAGGCGCACTGGGTGCGCGTGCAGGCTTGTTTGAATCAGGAGAAGTACGCGTGCATCCAACCGGCAAGGTTGAAGTGTTCACCGGTTCGCATTCGCATGGTCAGGGTCATGAGACGACGTTTGCACAAGTGGTCGCTGACAAACTAGGCATCCCGATTGATGATGTCACGATCAATCATGGCGACACCGGCAAAGTGTTGTTTGGTATGGGCACCTATGGCTCGCGCTCGTTGGCGGTCGGCGGTTCTGCCATCGTGAAAGCGGTCGATAAAGTCATCGCTAAGGGCAAGAAGATCGCGGCGCATTTGCTTGAAGCGAGCGACACCGATATTGAATTCGTCAACGGCGAATTCAAGGTGAAAGGCACCGACAAAAAAGTGCCATTCGCCAGCGTTTCGCTCACGGCCTACGTGCCACACAATTACCCGCTCGACAAGCTGGAGCCAGGTTTGAACGAGAATGCGTTCTACGATCCGACCAACTTCACCTACCCGGCGGGCACCCATATCTGCGAGGTCGAGGTCGATCCGCAAACCGGCAAAGTCGAAATTTGCGCGTTCACGGCAATGGACGACTTCGGCAACATCATCAATCCGATGATCGTTGAGGGCCAAGTGCACGGCGGCGTCGCGCAAGGCCTCGGCCAGGCAATGCTTGAAAACTGCATTTACGACGACGAAAGCGGTCAATTGTTGACGGCCACGTACATGGATTACGCCATGCCACGCGCCGATGATTTCCCTAATTTCAAGGTGGGCAACAACGTCACCGCCTGCACCCACAATCCGTTGGGCGTAAAGGGCTGCGGTGAGGCCGGTGCGATTGGTTCGCCACCTGCATTTATCAATGCGGTGACCGACGCCATTGGCGTGAAACACATCGACATGCCCGCGACGCCAGAGCGCGTGTGGCGTGCCATGCAAACTGCTGTCAGAGCGTAAGGAGCCTCGCATGAATTCATTTCAACTGCATCAACCTAAAGACCTCGCTGGGGCTTCGGCCTTCGCAGCCAGCGGTGGCGACACGCGCTTTTTAGCGGGCGGACAATCGATCCTTGCATCGATGAAACTTGGTCTCGCGTCGCCCGACGCGATGATCGATTTGTCGTTAATTCCTGATCTGAAAAGCATTAGCGTTTCTGGCGGCGCGGTCAAGATCGGCGCGATGGTTAAGCATGCCGATGTCGCAGCGAATGCTGACGTACAGAAAGCCATTCCAGCGCTAGCTGATTTGGCGGGCGGCATTGGGGACCGTCAAGTGCGCAATATGGGCACGATTGGCGGATCACTTGCGAACAGCGACCCGGCTGCCTGTTACCCAGCGGCAGCGCTCGGATTGGGCGCGACGATTCATACGGACAAGCGCGCAATCGCGGCGGACTCGTTTTTTCTCGGCCTCTTCGAGACCGTGTTGGAACCCGGTGAAATCATCACCGCAGTGAGCTTTCCGGTGCCAGAAAAAGCGGCCTACGTGAAGTTCAAAAACTCCGCTTCGCGATTTGCGCTGGTCGGCGTATTCGTGAGCAACGGCAGCCAAGGCGTGCGTGTCGCCGTAACGGGCGCGGCGTCGTGTGCTTTCCGTGCGACGGATATTGAAAAAGCGCTAGCGGGCAGCTGGACAGCCGCGGCGTGTAATGCTGTCAAGATGACTTCGGACAATCTGAACAGCGATCTGCACGCAAGTGCTGAATACCGGGCGCATCTGATTCCGGTGATTACTGGACGGGCTGTGGCTGCTGCGAAGTAAGTTGCCGTCCTTCGTTGACGGTGCAAGCCCCGCTTTGGCGGGGTTTGCTTTTCTGCGCACACGTACTGCCTACTTTCCTCCAACCCACCCTAAATAACTGGCGTCATACTCGCCGAAGGCGGGTATCCAGGGCGCAACTGGCGCTAACGGGTTGTTCAGCGCAACGGCGACTGCAAAGTTTCTGGATTCCCGGCTTCGCCGAGAATGATGGCAATTGGATATTTTTGAGTTTCACCCAAGTAAGTCATGATCGCGACACCTGCACCCACCAGCATCGACGCCACCGTAAAACTCCTTGACAGCGCCGATTACGTTGCGGACCGCGCACTCGCAACGTCTGTGTTTCTGATGCTGAAAATGCAGCGTCCGTTGTTCCTCGAAGGTGACGCAGGCGTCGGCAAAACCGAGATCGCAAAAGTGCTCGCCAGCACGCTGGGTCGCGAGCTGATTCGTCTGCAATGCTACGAAGGCCTCGACATCGCGCAGGCCGCTTATGAGTGGAATGTGCAACGGCAATTACTCGCCATAAAGGCCTCCGAACGCACGAGCGGCGCGCATATCGAGAACGCAATTTATGGCGACGAATTCCTGATCAAACGTCCGTTGCTGCAAGCGCTGCAAGGCAAGACGGGCGCGGCACCGGTGCTTTTGATCGATGAGTTGGATCGCGCGGATGAGCCGTTTGAAGCGTTTCTGCTTGAAGTGCTTTCCGACTTCCAGCTCACTATTCCTGAACTAGGCACGATCACCGCGACCGAGCCGCCGCTGGTGATCATCACGTCGAACCGCACGCGTGAGATTCACGATGCCATCAAGCGGCGTTGTTTGTATTACTGGGTTGACTATCCGAACGCCGCGCGCGAGCTTGAAATCGTGCGCCGCAAAGTGCCGGGCGTCGATGCGCGGCTGTCGGCGCAGATCGTCGCCTTTGTGCAGCGCGTGCGCAAAGAAGACATGTTCAAGCTGCCCGGCATCGCCGAGACGATTGACTGGACTCGCGCGCTGACGGCGCTAGACGTGATTGAGTTGTCAAAGGAAAACATCAACGACACGCTTGGCGTGTTGCTCAAGTATCAGGACGATATTCATGCGCTGCGCACGCGCATGCAGACGGTGCTCGAAGAGTCGGGGACGTAGCTTTTGAGTCCCAGAAATGCGCGGTCACAAGGCTGGTTCTACTCCCTCTCCCTCGGGGAGAGGGCGGGGGTGAGGGTGCGCACATTACGCGTCAGACTCGTTTGCAATGGCCCTCACCCCCGGCCTTCGCCGGGGCAGGCTCCAACCCTCCCCAAGGGAGAGGGAGCCCGCCGAACCCATGCTCGCCACTAACGTGATCCATTTCACCCGCATCCTGCGCGATGCCGGGTTGCCGCTGGGCACGCGCTCGACGCTGGATGCGCTGGCCTGCGTGGAGGTTGCGGGCATTGAAACGCGGCAGGATTTGCGGGCGGCTCTGCGTTGCGTGCTGGTGTCACGTGCTGATCATTTGGTGCTGTTCAACACGGCGTTTGACCTGTTCTGGCGCGACCCGGATATCGCGGCGAAGATGATGGCTGCGCTGCTGCCTGAGGTTTCCGGGCGCGGGTCAGCTTCGCCGCCGCCACCACCGCCGATGCGTTTGCTCGACGCGATGCACGGCCAACAGAAACAGGAGCAGGCACCGCAGCCGACGCAGGAGCCCGATCAACTGGAGTTCGACGCGACGCTCACGTTCTCCGCCAACGAAAAATTTCAGCGACTGGATTTTGAGAGCATGAGCGCTGACGAATGGGCGCTGGCCAAAGATGCGATTCGTCACTTTGCGCTACCGGTTAAACCCATTCGCACCCGTCGCCACAAACCAGTCAATCGCGGCCAAACTATCGACCTGCGACGCACGCTGCGCGAGACGGTGCGCACTGGCGGCGAGCTGATTCATCTGATGCGCAAAGCGCCCGGAGTGAAGCCACCGCCGCTGGTCGTACTCTGTGATATTTCTGGCTCGATGCATCGCTATACGCGGATGTTTTTGCATTTCATTCATGCCTTGACGAACGATGTCAATGCTGACCAACACGTCGAAGTGTTCCTGTTCGGAACGCGGTTGACGCACATTACGCGACAGTTGCGACACAAGGATGTGGACGCTGCGCTGGCGCGCGTGGCGAGTGCTGCGCCGGACTGGTCGGGCGGCACCCGTATCGGGGCGAGCCTGCGTGAATTTAATCTTCGCTGGAGCCGCCGCGTGCTGGGGCAGGGCGCGGTGGTGTTGCTGTTGACCGATGGGCTGGATCGCGATGATATTGGTGTGTTGGCCGCAAGCGCGGAGCGTTTGCGCAAGTCGTGTCGCCAATTGATTTGGCTGAATCCACTGTTGCGATTTGATGCGTTTGCGCCGCGTGCAGCGGGCATTCAGGCGCTGTTGCCGCATGCGTCGAAGTTTGTGCCCGCGCATAATTTGCAATCGATCAAATCGCTGGCAATGGCATTGAGTGCGGCGTGAGCGTATAGTCAAAATATAGGGTGCGCTCTGCGCACCTTGTGACGGTTGGTGCGCAGAGCGCACCTTATATTTTTTTACCATCAGCTTTTTTGTTAAAGCACCATTTCAATTGGGCTCGGACCCATAAAGGGCTGATAGTCGATTTTTGCCGTTTATTAGCGCTATGCCTAATTGGAACGGCGTTTTCGGAAAAAGCTGATAGCTACAACTGACCTATTTTCGAGATTAACGGAGACCCCACAATGGACATGAAAGACAGCCGAATCATCAACGCCCCGCAAGCCAAAGTGTGGGCGGCGTTGAATGATCCCGCCATGCTCAAACAATGCATCATCGGCTGTGACAGTCTCGACGCCACGGCTGAAGACACCTTCGTCGCCGCGATGAGCGTGAAGGTCGGCCCGGTGAGCGCGAAGTTCAAAGGCAAATTGCAGTTGGAAAACGTGCAGCCACCGAACAGCTACACGCTCAAGTTTGAAGGTCAGGGCGGCCCGGCCGGTTTCGCCAACGGTACGGCAGGCGTGTCGCTCACGGCTGAAACCCCCAGCTCCACGCGTCTCGACTACACCGCGAACGCGATGATCGGCGGCAAGCTTGCACAGGTCGGCTCGCGATTGGTGGACGCAGCGGCGCGCAAAATCGCCGATGATTTTTTCTCTAAATTTGATGCGTTGGTGGCCGAGCCAGTGGTAGCGGCGGAAGCCGGCGGTCTGGCCGCTACGGCCGTGACATCGGCGCCTGCGTCAAAACCGAGTATCCCGGTTTGGGTGTGGGTGGTTGGTGTGATCGTCCTTGGCGCTGTGCTTTACAAGTGGTGCTTGTAGGGCGGAACGCTTGCGGTTCCGCCTCGTAGCCCGTCTGGCGGAACCGCGAGCGTTCCGCCCTACGCGTCAATACCCACGCACCGCGAGTGTTGAGGCCAAGCCCGCGGAGCTAAGTTTCGCGCATGCTTAAATACGTTCATTCGCATCGCACAAAACGTCATGTCCAACACCTCCATTGCCCATCAACCCGCCCTGCAACACGCGCTGAAATCAGCTGCGTGGGCGGGCCTTCGCTTTTCGTCTGAGACGACCACCCAGCGCGCGGTGCGCAATGACCAGCCTGAGCGCAACGAGAGTTCGCTGGAAGAGGGCGCGATGTGTGAGGTGCTGGTTGACGGGCACTTTGGTTACGCCGCCACGGCCGATCTAAGCATCGCCGGTTTGCAGCGCGCATTTGATCGCGCGATTGCCACCACGCGCGCGACGAGTCCACACAAAGTGCATGCGTTTTCCGCCACGCAGCGACCGCAGGCAAACGGCAGCTACGCGAGCGCACGTCAACGCAATCTTGACGCCACCAGTGTTGCCGAAATCACTGATTGTTTGCTGGCCGCGTCGAAGGCGATGAACCTGTCGGACAAGCTCGTCAATCGCAGTGCCAACGCGATGATCGTGCAGACGCAAATCAACTTCTTTTCATCAAATGGATCGGAGACGCGGCAAAGTTTTGATCTCGTCGATGTGACGTTATCCGCCACTGCTGCCGAGGGATTGGAATCGCAGACGCGTAGCTGGCAGCACACCGGGCAATTCGGTGGTGAATCGTTTGATCGTGTGACGTTCGCTCAGCAGGGCGAGCGGGTTGCACGCGAGGCTTTAGCGCTGCTCGCTGCTGAAAACTGCCCGTCGGGGCGTATGGACGTGGTGCTGATGCCCGACCAGATGATGTTGCAGATTCACGAGTCGATTGGCCATCCGCTGGAGCTGGATCGCATCCTCGGTGACGAGCGAAATTACGCGGGCTGGAGCTTTGTGAAAAAGGAAGATTTCGGGCACTTGAAGTACGGGTCCCCATTGATGAACGTTTCGTTCGATCCAACCCGGGCTAACGAAATGGCGAGCTACGATTTTGACGATGGCGGCAATCGCGCGACCAAAGAAATGTTGATCGAAAACGGCGTGTTGCAGCGTGGCCTTGGCTCGCTTGAATCGCAAACGCGCTCGGGTCTACCGGGTGTCGCCAACTTCCGTTCATCGTCATGGAACCGCGCGCCGATTGACCGCATGGGCAACATCAATCTGGAGCCCGGTACGTCGTCACTCGATGAGCTGATCGGTGAGGTCGAACACGGCGTCTTAATGCACACCAATCGTTCATGGTCGATTGACGACTATCGAAACAAATTTCAGTTCGGTTGCGAGTACGCACAGATGATCGAAAACGGCGCGCTCGGACGTGTGGTGCGCAATCCGAATTATCGCGGTGTAACGGTAGATTTCTGGAGCCGCCTCGCGGGCGTTGGCCATGCAGACGAAACTTATGGCACCGCCTTCTGCGGCAAGGGCGAACCGAGTCAGGTGATTCGCGTCGGTCACGCCTCCCCGCCCTGCCTGTTCCGTGGTGTGGAAGTGTTCGGGGGCCAGGCATGAGCGCGGGTGAGTTCAGCGCTCGCGTGCGCGCGCATTTTGACGCGGTGGCTGCGCAAGTTTTGAGCGGGCTTGCTGCGGGCGAGGAGCTGACGATCAACGTGACTGCGGAGGAAACGCTGTTCGTGCGCTTCAACGGCAATCGTGTGCGTCAGAACACCGACGTCGAGCAGATCAACGTTTCACTGCTTCTGCAAGTCCATCAGCGCACGGTCGAAAAGTCGCGCACGTTGTCCGGCGATCTCGAATCCGATCAGGCGGCACTCATGCGTTTGCTTGCGACTTGCCGTGAAGAGTCACTGAATTTGCCTATCGATCCGAATCAAGTGCCGATTGAAAATAATGGCAGCAGCAACGAAGAATTCAGCGGTGCGTTGCTCGCACCAGCGGACATTGTGCCAGCGGTGGTGGCTCCTGCGCAAGGTTGCGATCTGGCAGGGTTGTACGCGGGCGGCGTCAGCATCCGCGGTAACCGAAATTCAAAGGGCCAAAGTCACTGGTTTGCAACCGAGACGTTTTTCCTCGACTACTCGATTTACAACGGTTCAAAAGCCGCGAAAGGCAGTTACGCTGGACTTATGTGGAACGCCGCCGAGTGGGCGGCAAATCTGGAGCGAACCAAGACGATGCTCGCCCTGCAAAGCTTGCCGCAGCAGGACGTAGAGCCGGGCTCGTATCGCACCTATCTCGCACCGCGTGCGTTCTCCGATTTGCTCGGCATGCTCAACTGGAATGCGCTGTCCGCGTCGGCGTGGAAGCAGGGCCGCAGCCCGTTCAAAAAACTCGCCGAGCATGAGGCCACGTTGTCGCCGTTGCTGAAAATTGAAGAGAATTTTTCGATGGGCTTGACGCCGCGTTTCAATAGTCTCGGGGAAGTGTCCGAGACGCCCGTTCTGTTGATTGAAGGCGGTGCGTTAAAGAATCTGCTGGTGAGTTCACGTACGGCGAAAGAATACGGCTTGGCAGCGAACGGTGCATGCGCAGAAGAGAGTCCGCGTGCGATGGACGTGAGCGCGGGAACGCTTGACGAAAAGGACGTTCTCGCGGCGCTCGGCACGGGTCTGTATCTGTCGAATCTGCACTACCTCAACTGGAGCGACCCGGTCTCCGCTCGCGTCACTGGCATGACGCGCTACGCCTGCTTCTGGGTGGAAGGTGGCGAGATCAAAGGACCTATCAAGGATTTGCGTTGGGACGAGAGTTTGTATGACGCACTGGGCGAGAAGCTCATGGCGCTGACGTCGCATACAGAAATTGATCCGGCGGTAGACACGTATTATCGGCGCTCCCTAGGCGGATCGCGTACGCCGGGTGCGTTGATTGATGGATTTACGTTCACGCTTTGAACGTCCTCTTGTAGGCGCAGCTCTGCCGGGACCCCGACAGCTTTTAGATAGTTGGGTCGCGGCAGAGCCGCTCCTACAAAAATCACTAAGCCCCGACGTTTGCTGCAACGCAGCACAAGCCCCGACACGCACCCCCAAAAACACTGCTGAATGGCCGTGCAAACCCCTTCCGTTTGGACGCGCTTTATCCTATGCTCGCGCTACCACCGCAAGGGGTAAGGGGAGTCGATAAGAATCGACAAATCAGTAATTTTTGGAGGAGTGCGATTTTGAAATTGAATGTCAATGGGAAACCCGCGAATTTTGAGGGCGATCCCGATACCCCGATCTTGTGGGTGCTGCGCGATCATCTCGATGTCACCAGCCCAAAATTTGGCTGCGGCATGGCGCTGTGCGGTGCCTGCACCGTGCATCTGGACGGCTCGCCGATCCGTTCGTGCTCGACGCCCGTGAGCGCGGCAGTGGGCAAAAAAATCACCACGATTGAAGGGCTGCCGGTCAAGGTCGGCAAGGCGCTGCAAGATGCGTGGATCGCTGAGGAAGTGCCGCAATGCGGCTACTGCCAGACCGGTCAGATGATGAGCGCCGCTGCACTGATCACGAAAAATGCGAAGCCGTCCGAAGCTGAAATCGTCCGTGCGATGGATGGCAACGTGTGTCGCTGTGGCACCTATCACCGTATTCAAAAAGCCATCGTTCGTGCCGGCAATACCGTCGCTGGCGTTAAAGCATAAGGAGGGCTAAATCATGAAAAAGCACATATTCCAAGACCAACTCGAGTCCTCCTCACGTCGTGGATTTATCAAGTCGACCGGCGCGCTGAGCGGCGCATTGGTCATCGGCTTTCAACTGCCGGAAGCGGGCGCGCAAGTGACCGCTGGCCCCGTGCTGACCAACGCCTGGGTCAAGGTCGATTCGAAGGGCGCGGTCACACTGATTTGCCATCGCTCCGAAATGGGCCAGGGCGTATACACGTCCATGCCGATGTTGGTCGCAGAGGAATTGGGTGTGCCGCTGTCGGCGGTCAAAATCGAGATGGCACCCTCGGCGCCGGTGTATATCAACGCGATGCTGGGTGGACAAATTACGGGCGGCTCAACCTCCGTGCGTGACGCATGGACCAAGCTGCGCGAAGCGGGCGCGTCCGCACGCACGGTGCTCGTTGCTGCCGCAGCGGACACGTGGAAAGTGCCTGCGGGAGAATGCATGGCTGGCAACGGTGTGGTGACGCACAAGAGCGGTAAGAAGCTCGCGTACGGCGCGCTCGTGGCCAAAGCGTCGACCATGAAGGCCCCGGAAAAAGTCACGTTGAAGGATCCGAAAGACTGGACGATCATCGGCAAAAACAAGCCGCGTCTTGACACGCCGTCGAAAGTTTATGGCAAAGCGCAATACGGTATTGACGTCAAGAAACCGGGCATGCTGGTCGCCTCGCTCGCGCAGGCTCCGGTGATTGGTGGCAAGGTCGTCAAGTTCAACGACGCCAAGGCCAAGGCGGTCAAAGGCGTGGTGAGCGTGGTGCAAATTGGCGATGGCGTTGCCGTGCTCGCGAAAGATTTTTACATCGCGAAAAAAGGTCGCGACGCGTTAGAGATCGAATGGGATAACGGCCCGAACGCAGCGCTCGACAATCAGGAAATTGAAGCGCAATTGCGCACTGCCTCGGTCAATCCCGGTGCGGTGATGCGCAAGGATGGCACGGGCATTGCCGACATGGATAAAGCCGCGAGCAAGATCGAGGCCGAGTACGAACTGCCCTTCCTCGCGCACGCCACGCTGGAGCCGGTGAACTGCACCGCCGAATTTATCAATGGCGAATGTCATATCACCGGCCCGATCCAGTTTCAGCAGGGCGCGCAATACGGTGTGGCTGCGGCGATCAACCTGCCGCCCGAAAAAGTGTTCATTCACACCACATTTTTGGGCGGTGGCTACGGTCGCAAGATTGAGCTCGATTTCCAGATTCAGGCGGCGCAAATTGCCAAGGCGGCGGGCAAACCGGTCAAGCTGTTGTGGAGTCGTGAAGACGACATGACGCATGATTTTTATCGTCCGCTGTCGTTGCATCAAATGGTCGCCGGGCTCGATGCTGCGGACAACGTCACGACGTTCCACAGCAAGATGACCTCACCGTCGGTGACCGCGCGCGCGTTTCCATCGGTCGTGCAAAACGGCAAAGACCCGTTCATGGCCGAAGGCTCGGAGAACTTGACCTACAAGATTCCGAATGTGCAAATCGAGAACGTGATTCACGACACAGGCATTCGCGTTGGCTACTGGCGCAGTGTGTCCAATGCGCTGAACGCGTTTGCGGTTGAGAGCTTCATTGACGAGATCGCCACGGCGACGAAGAAAGACCCGATTGCCATTCGCATGGACATGTTGAAGGGCGACGCGCGCTCGCAGAACGTGCTCAAGTTGGCCGCTGAAAAAGCGGGCTGGGGCAAAGCGCCCGCTGGGCGCGCACTAGGCGTGGCGCAGATGGAATGCTACGGCGCACACTCGGCAGTGATCGCCGAGGTGTCGATGACCAAAGACGGCCCTAAGGTGCACAAGGTCACGGCCGTGGTCGATTGCGGCATCGTGGTACACCCCGATCAGGCACACGCGCAGATCGAGTCGGGCATTCTGCTCGGTTTCTCCAGCGGCATGAAAAACACCATCACGTTCAAGGAAGGCCGAGTCGAGCAAACTAACTTCCACAACTATCCAATGTTGCGTATGAGCGAAGTGCCAGTCATCGACATCACCTTCGTGGCAAGCAGCGAGTCTCCCGGTGGTTTGGGGGAAGTCGGCGTACCCCTCATCATGCCAGCGATTGCCAACGCGGTGGCGACGCTGACGGGCAAGCGGGTGCGGAAGTTGCCGTTGATGGCGGCGTTCGCGTAGCGCATCTTGCGTCGTTAAAAAGCCCGCTTCAG
>JAYVNO010000120.1:0-15404 GCA_043758415.1 Burkholderiales bacterium | reverse complement strand
GTGACTTTGACTACGACCATCTTTCTTCATGACCATTGGAGTCTAATAATTCAGAAAAGTTCACGTTTGTCTCTTAAATTTATGACTTATGAGTAATTTACGCTTGACTCTGTAGCGGCTACAGGGTTTGTAATGCAAGGACTCTGCTGCTAGATCGGCCTCAATATGCCTTCCGAAAGCACTCCTGAAACCCAATCAACGTGCGCAAGTGCCGCGTGCTGTAACGCACCACCGCCTGTCGCGTTGGCGAATCCGTCGCCCGTCGTTGCTTCGAGCACAAGCACCCGGTGGCGCATCTCGACGATGGACTGCGCATCGGAGGAAGGCGAGATTCGTCGCGCCCTTGAGCCGATTGCAGGCATTCGATCTCTCTCGTTTCAGCTCGGTGCGCGCACGCTTGCGATTGATGCCGACGCAGCGACGTTGCCGACCGCACTTGATGCGATTCGCAAGGCGGGTTTCTCTCCGCAGCTGGTTACTGACGCCGCTCGCAGTACTGACGATACAAACGCTGCTGGCGATCAGTCGCAAGATGGACACGACCATGATCATGGCAGCGAATCAACAAGCGGTTGGTCTGACGTAACCCGCTACCTCGCCGCACTCGCTTTCGCAGTCGCAGCAGAAGCGCTCTCGTTCTTCGCGCCCGACGCTATGCCGTGGAAGATTGCGGGCATGGCGCTCGCCGCCGTTGCCATTGGCCTAGCTGGACTATCGACTTACACCAAAGGCTTCGGCGCACTTCGGCACGGACGGCTAAATATCAATGCTTTGATGACGGTCGCGGTCACGGGTGCCTTCCTCATTGGTCAATGGCCGGAAGCCGCGATGGTGATGGCGCTCTATGCGATTGCCGAACTGATTGAAGCGCGATCCGTTGATCGGGCGCGCAATGCGATCAAAAGCCTGATGGCGCTGGCCCCGGAGGAGTCGGACGTGCAGCAAGCCGATGGCAGCTTTGCACGCGTTCTGTCGAGCGCCGTGCCGCTTGCAGCGGTGGTGCGGGTCAAACCGGGCGAGCGAATTCCGCTCGACGGCGTGATCGCCAGCGGCAACAGCGCAATCAATCAGGCTCCGGTAACGGGCGAAAGTATTCCCGTAGACAAGCAACCCGGCGACTCCGTATTTGCAGGCACGATCAACGAAACAGCGACGCTTGAAATCAAGATTACGGCAGTCGCGAGCAACAGCACATTGGCTCGCATCATCCATGCCGTTGAACAGGCGCAAGGCACGCGCGCACCCACGCAGCGCTTTGTGGATCGCTTCGCAGCGATCTACACGCCTGCCGTGTTCGTGCTTGCTCTAGCAGTGGCCGTGCTTACGCCTTGGCTACTCGGTTGGACGTGGACGCTCGCTGCTTACAAAGCGCTCGTGCTGCTGGTGATTGCCTGCCCGTGTGCGTTGGTAATCTCGACGCCGGTCACCGTCGTGAGTGCGCTCGCAGCGGCAGCGCGACGCGGCATTCTGATCAAGGGTGGCACCTATCTCGAAGAAGCACGCAACATCAAAGCGATTGCGCTCGACAAAACCGGAACAATCACCGAGGGCAAACCCAAGCTTGTTGCGTTCGAAATGTTGGCGGACAGCCACTCGCGTGAAGCCGCATCAACCCTTGCGCGCAGTCTTGCAGCGCAGTCGGATCACCCCGTTTCTAAAGCCGTTGCAGCAGGCTTGGAGGTCACGCCACAAAATGTTGAAGCGTTCGCGGCGATTGCGGGTCGCGGGGTCAGCGGGATCATTGATGGCACGCAATATTGGTTTGGTAATCATCGTCTCATCGAAGAACGTGGCATCTGTAGCCCAGAGATTGAAGCGAAGCTGCAGGAACACGAAAATCAGGGCCGCACCGTGACCTTGCTGGCGGCTGATAAGGCAGTGATTGCGCTGTTCGCCGTGGCGGACACCATCAAGGCGTCGTCACAGCAGGCCGTGGCCGAATTGATTGCCTTGGGCATCACCCCCGTCATGTTGACTGGCGACAACGCGGTTACGGCTAGCACGGTCGCAGGTCTTGCCGGGATCAAAGACGCCCGAGGTAACTTGTTGCCCGAAGACAAGCTCCAAGCGATTCAGGACATGCAAAAGCAATACGGCGCAACGGCAATGACGGGTGACGGCATCAACGATGCGCCAGCGCTGGCCAAAGCCGACATCGGCTTCGCGATGGGCGGCGCAGGCACCGATACTGCGATGGAGGCGGCCGATATCGCCGTGATGAACGACGACCTGCGCCGCATCCCAGAGACCATTCGCCTATCGAAGCGAACGCATGCAATTCTGTGGCAGAACATCACACTCGCGCTCGGAATCAAAGTGGTGTTTATGGGGCTCGCTTTGTTCGGCAATGCGACGATGTGGATGGCAGTGTTTGCGGATATGGGGGCGAGCCTGCTGGTTGTGTTCAACGGCTTGCGGTTGTTGCGTTCATCAGAACCATCGAATTCTTCGCTACACTAGTAACGTGCGTCGATTCCTCATCCTCTTGCTGCTTGCGGCATTGCCTTACCAGTTTGTCTGGGGTGCAGCGGCGGCTTATTGCGGTCACGAAAGTGGCACTGCGGTCAGTCATTTCGGCCATCACACGCACAAGCACCAGAGCCAGACAGCGCAGTCCACCAGTGATACGGCACCAGAAAACGCGACTTCACCATTGGCCGATGACGGTGACTGTGGCGATTGCCACTCAGCGTGCGCGCAGGCGCTTGCTCCTACCTCGACTGCGATAGGCATCGATGACTCGCCGGGTGTGATTGCGACATCGCCGCCGATATTTTTATTGGTTATGCCTGCGCTCATTGAGCGCCCCGACTGGACACACACGCTTTGAACTAGCGAGCAGACAACGCGCGGGTTGAGAAACCCACCGCGCGTTGATCGCTCGCGGAATGGTCGAGTTTGTGTTCAATAATTCGGGAGATTTCCATGCGATTCTTATCGCGCAAGCGCCGCATTGCGGTGCTCGCTACCGTCGTCACACTATTGTGGTTACCTGCCAAGTCCGGGGCGCAAGCTGCGCCCGTCTCATCGCGTCAAGGCAGCTCACTCACCTTGCAGCAGGCGCTGCAAATGGCCGAGACCGCCAATCCCGCGCTGCTGACGAAGCTGGCGCAGATGGCGGCGGCAGACGGCGCGCAATTGGACGCTAATGCGCTACTCGCGAGCAACCCTCAAGTCTTCGGTGATCTGGCTCGTCGCAGTGTTTCACCGTCTGGTCTTCCGACGCAGCGCAACGGTGAGTGGGGCGCTGGCGTGTCGCAAGCCTTTGAGACCGGCGGTCAACGCGGCTTTCGTCGTGATGCTGCGAACGCCAGCCTCGCCGCGCTTCGCGCCGAAATCGAGGACACGCGACGCGTCCTTCGCGCGGAGGTCGCTTCACGTTTCTATCGGGTTCTCGCGCTACAGCAGCGAGTCACACTGGAAGCGCAAAGCGTTCGCCTCTTCGATGACACCGCAGCCGCCTTGCAAAAGCGTCGCCTTGCTGGCGAAGACACCAAACTGGACGCCAACATCACCGTGGTCGAGGCGGAGCGAGCACGCAATCAGCTCGCGGTCATCGAAGAGCAGTTGAACGACGCGCGCAGCGAGTTGGCAACACACTTGCAAATGCCGCCGCATAAGATGCCGGTTGCCGAGGGCGCGCTTGAACTGCTGAAATCGCGCTACTCGCTCGCCCAGTTGCTGGAGCACGTGGCCCTGCAACCGCGTCTCAGCGCGCTCGAAGCACGAGAAAACAGCGCTCTGGCTAAGCTCAAACTTGAACGGGCCAACACCGCCCCCGACGTGACGGTCGGACTCAGCATTGGACGTCAGGGGCCAAGCGATTCGCGCGAGATGACGACCATGATCTCGGTATCAATTCCGTTGCCGCTGTTCAAGCGTAACGCGGCGGCGATCGGTCAGGCGCGCACCGACCTGAGTCAGGTGCAGATTGATCGCCACGCAGCGATCCGAGACACCAATGCTCAGGTGCAATCACTATGGGCGAAGCTTGCAAGTCTCGAATCTCGCGTGCGGCGGCTACAGGACACCGTGCTACCCACGCTCGCCGACAATGAGCAGCTGTCCGTCAAATCTCAACGGGCAGGTCAGATTGGCCTGCTCCAACTCATCGTGGTCAGTCGGCAGTCGCTGGATGCGCGACGCGATTTAAACGAAGCCCTCTCCGATTATCACGCCACTCGCCTGACGCTCGAACGCGCCGCAGGCTGGACTCAGGAATGAACTCGATCATGAACTTCCTCACCGCGGACCCCTTCAATGTCAACGCACGACACCTGAGCGCGCTGATCCTGTTTGCGCTTACTGGCGCAATCACTGCTTGCAGTCGCAGCGACAAAGCTGTCGCTGAAGCGCCACCACCCGCCAAAGCCGAACATGCCGAAGCAGGCAACCTCAAATTATCGGCTGAAGACGCGGCTCGCGCAGGCATCAAGCTGGAGGCGGTAGCACCACGTGCCAGCACCGACTCAGTGACTGTGACGGCAACCATTCGCGCAAATCAGGATCGAATTGCGCGAGTCGCACCGCGCATCGAGGGACGCATCGTGCAGGTGGCTGCAAAGCTTGGGGATTCCGTGAAAGCTGGACAGGCCTTGGCGACGCTCGACAGCGTGTCTATTGGCGAAACACAGGCGTCGCTCCTCAATGCCCAAAATAGTCAGCGACTTGCCCAGGCGGATTTCAAGCGCGCCGAATCGTTGGCCGCTGAGGAGATCATTCCACAGCGAGATTTCCTGCGCGCCAGAAGCGAGCTGGAAAAAGCTGCCGCTGAAGTTCGTGCCGCAGAAAACAAACTGCGCTTACTTGGCGGTTCGTCAAAGGCGGGCGGCACGGCGGCATCCACCTTCCCGCTACTCGCGCCGCTATCCGGCACGGTGATTCAGAAGAAGGCAGTCGTCGGAGAACTGGGTATGCCCAGTGATGCGATGTTCACCATCGCCAATCTCTCCACGCTGTGGATCGAGGCCAACCTGACCGAGGATCTTCTGGCTAAAGTTCGCCTAGGTGCGAGCGCGGTGGTCACCGTGAACGCCTACCCGACCGAAACGTTTCCGGGCCGCGTGACTTACATCGCCAGCGTTCTTGACAAAGAAACGCGAACGGTTCCAGCGCGTATCGAAGTCGACAACACGTCAGGGCGACTCAAACCCGAAATGTTTGCCAGTGCCAGCATCGAGACGGGCGGCAGCAAACTCGACGTATTGTCCGTGCCCGATGCGGCTATCGTGTTGATGCAGGGACTCCCCAACGTGTTCGTCGCAGAGCATGGCGGCTATGAGGCACGCCCCGTGGAGTTAGGTGCCAAGCTGTCCGGTCGTACGATAGTCAAGTCGGGGGTCACTTCCGGTGAGAGTGTGGTCACCGCAGGCACCTATGCGCTCAAGGCGCGAATGCTCAAGTCGCAAATCGGCGATGCGCATTGAGAAGGACTAATCATGCTCAATGCCATCGTTGACGCGTCCCTGCGTTACAAAGTTCTGGTGCTGGTTGTCTTTGCCGCTGTCGTAGGGCTTGGCATTCAGGCGTTTCGGCAAGTGCCCGTAGATGCCTTTCCCGACGTGACACCGATTCAGGTGAATGTCTACACCGAATCGCCTGGACTAGCGGCGGAAGATGTAGAAAAACTGCTGACTGCACCGATTGAAGGCGCTATGGCCGGGCTTCCCGGCGTCGAGGAAGTACGCTCGGTATCGCTGTTCGGTTTGTCGTACGTGGGTGTCTATTTCAAAGACAACGTCGACATTTATTTCGCCCGGCGCCTGGTCGGCGAGAAACTGCAGGAAGCCAAAGGACGACTGCCGCAAGGGTACGGCGAACCGGTGCTCGGCCCCAACAGCTCGGGCCTCGGCCAGGTGTTCTGGTACACCATTGAATCGACCGACAAGAAATTGAGCGCGATGGATTTGCGCACGCTACAGGACTGGACGGTGCGGCTCATACTTCGTACCGCGCCGGGGGTCGATGATGTGACCACCTGGGGCGGCGATCAAAAGCAGTATCAAGTGCAAATTGATCCGCGAAAGCTGATCAAGTACGGGCTGTCGTTCAAGCAGGTGATGGAGCGGCTTGCCGCCAACAACAAACAAGTGGGCGGACAGTCCATCAATCTCGGCGCAGAACAATATCTGGTGCGCGGACTCGGTTTGGTGGGCAACACGACCGACATTGCGAGCATCGTGGTGGCCGAACGCAACGGCGCGCCGGTCTATGTGCGCGATGTGGCCGAGGTCAAGGAGGCCGCCGCGCCGCGCTTTGGCGCCGTCACACGCGACGGCAAAGAAGCTGTACTTGGCATCGCGCTGTCACGCGTCAACGAAAACGCAAAGAGTGTTGTCGATGCGGTGAAAGCCAAGCTCGCCATTGCACAGGCAGCGCTACCAAAAGGAATAACGCTGGTGCCGATCTATGACCGCACCGACCTTGTGCAAAAGGCGCTCAAGACCGCCGAGAGTTCGCTGCTTGAAGGCGCGATTCTGGTCGCAATCATTCTGTTCCTGTTTCTCGGCGAGTTCCGTTCGGCCATTGTTGTCATCACGACCTTGCCGCTGGCCATGCTGATCGCCTTCATCATGATGCAGCAGTTTGGGGTGTCGGCGAACTTGATGTCGCTAGCGGGACTCGCCATCGGAACCGGGATGATGGTGGACGGCGCGGTGGTCATGGTCGAGAATGCATTCCGACTGCTCGCACATGCCAAGGAAACTGGCAAGCCGATCAACCAGATGCACCTGATTCTGGAGGCGGCGCGCGAGGTGGTAAACCCGGTCGCGTTTGCGATCATCATCATCATCGTTGTCTTCTTGCCGCTCTTCTCGCTGACCGGGCTGGAGGGGAAGCTGTTTAAACCGATGGCCTTAACGATCACCTTTGCGATGGTCGGATCATTGCTGCTGTCGATGACGTTAGTACCGGTACTTGCCGCGCTTATCTTGAAGCCGAAAGAGGAGCGTGACACGTTTCTAGTGCGTTGGGCAAAGCGCCTTTATCTGCCGACACTCGATTGGGCGTTGGAGCGCAAGAAACTCGTAGTGGGTGTCGCTGTGGCGCTGCTCGTGGCGTCGCTCGCGTTGTTCCCGTTTCTCGGAAAAGAGTTCATGCCGCAGCTGCAGGAAGGCACCATTCAGTTTCGGGTGACGGGTATCCCATCCACCTCGCTCGACGAATCGATTCGCGTGTCCAATGTGGTGAGCGCGGAGCTGCACAAACAGTTTCCACAAGTGCGCTCAGTATTGGCAACCATTGGTCGCGCCGAAAGCGGCGAAACCAGCGACGTGAACTACATGGAGGTCAATCTCGATACCAAACCACAGTCGGAATGGCCCGCAAAGATCAGCTACCCCAAACTTGCTTCAGAGATGCAGGAGGCGCTGGAAAAGGCCGTGCCCACCGCGGTTTTCAGCGCCACGCAGCCGATTCAATCCCGCGTAGAAGAGCTAATTTCGGGCGTGCGGGCAACACTGGCGCTTAAGCTCTATGGCGAGGATTTAGGCACGCTGGATCGACTCAGCGCACAACTAAAAAGCACCCTGGAAAAAGTGCCTGGTGTGACCGATCTGTCGACTGAGGCGAACAGGGGCAAGCCGCAACTGGTGATCAAGGTCAACCGCGAAGCGGCTTCTCGATACGGAATCAATGCCGACGAAATTCTTGAAGTGGTGCAATCGGGTATTGGCGGCACAGCCGTATCGACGCTGATCGATGGCACCAAGCGCTTCGAGATCGCAGTGCGCCTTGCGAGTGAATTTCGGAGCAATCCCGCTGCTATCGCGAATATTCCCCTGCGAACCGGTGAAGGCGCGTTGATTCCGTTCTCGCAAGTCGCAACGATTGAACTTGATGAGGGCTATTCGTTCGTCCGTCGAGAATCATTACAGCGCTATTCAGTGTTGCAGATGGACGTGAAAGGGCGCGATGTGGACAGCTTTGTGAAAGAGGCAGCCGCAAAGATCTCGGAACAGGTCAAACTGCCGCCGGGCTATTGGATCGAATGGGGTGGTGCGTTTGAGAACCAGCAGCGTGCAATGGCGCGTCTGGCGGTCATCGTCCCCTTGACGATTGCTCTGATCTTCATGTTGCTGTACACGGCGTTCAATTCGGTGCGCCACGCATCACTCATCATTGCCAACGTTCCTTTCGCCGTGATCGGTGGTATCGTCGGTTTGTTCGTCACCGGGCAATATCTGTCGGTGCCCTCGGCGATAGGATTTATTGCCGTATTTGGGGTGGCGATGCTGAACGGTATTGTGATGGTGTCGTTTCTCAACGATCAGCGACAACGAGGTTTGTCAGTTCGCGACGCGGTGCGCCAAGGGGCTGCATTGCGCCTGCGACCGGTGCTGATGACCGCATCGGTTGCCATTCTCGGGCTCGTTCCGATGCTGCTGTCGACTGACGTCGGGGCGGAGACACAGCGTCCACTAGCAACTGTTGTGGTGGGTGGTCTGTTTACGTCCACCGCACTGACGTTGCTGCTCTTGCCACTGATTTACGAGTGGTCGGAACTGCGGGCCGAGCGCCGCGCACGTGCTGCGCTTGAAGCCACAAAGACGTCAGTGGTTTCAACGAAGGGAGCATCAACATGAAGGAAATAAAAGCCTACATCCACCGTACGCGCGTTGCCGATGTGGTCAGCGCGCTCAAGGCGTCATCAGCCTGGGAGCGCGCGAAGGGCGGGGATCACAATCTGACGATATATATGGTGAAGGGCTCGCTGTTACCTCTGGACCAAAGCGAGCGGCGCTACTCGGTCGACCTTGGCGATGAGATCATCGACGAATACAAGTTGGAACTGCACTGCGCTGGCGAGCACGTTAACGAACTGGTGAACGTCATTCGCACGACAGGGCGCACGGGGCAAGCCAACGCTGGCTGGATCTATGTCGCCGATATCACCGATGCCATTCCCATTCTCTGATTAATAACTAAACGACCGCTATGACAATATTTAACGTCCTGACCTTCGCGGCGATTCCAGCGGTTGCGGTGGTCGCGGGCGGGGTGCTTGCCTCTCTTAGAACTCCCGGCCCCACCATGCGAAGTGCTGTGCAGCACTTTGCCGCAGGCGTGGTCTTCGCCGCACTCGCTACGGAGTTATTGCCCGAAGTCATGCATCGGCGGCTACCGTTGCAAACAATCGGCGGGTTTGCTCTGGGCGTTCTGGTGATGCTCTTGCTCAAAACGTTCACTGAGAAAAAGCCGGAGGACGCAGATACGGCTATAACTGGTTTGCCCACGACGTTACTCGTAGCACTCGGCGTGGATATTGCGCTCGATGGCCTGTTGATAGGCGTCGGCTTCGCGGCAGGTGAAAAGCAGGGACTGTTGCTGACTATTGCAATGACACTGGAAGTGTTGTTTCTTGGTGTGTCCGCGTCGGCGGCTTTAAGCGGAGGCGGGGCCAGCCGCTCAAGGATCGCCCTGATCACAGCGGGACTGGGCGGCTTGCTGCTGATCGGCGCAGGCTTGGGGGCCCTCGTGTTGAGCGGAGCGTCCAGCTCGACGATAGATGTGGTGCTCTCGTTCGGGATTGCAGCGCTACTCTATCTTGTCGTGGAGGAGCTGATGGTGGAGGCGCATGAAGGACCAGAAAATCCTTGGCTGTGTGCCACATTTTTTGTGGGATTTCTTGTGCTACTGATGATTGAAATGACCCTATAGATGACTTAGGTCTCATCGCCTGTACCGCTGGGAACTTTGCGTCCCACAATTGATCTCAGCTACACTTTGCCTCTTGTTATGAAGATTTTTCGCCAATTTCGCCGCTATCTGTTCCTGCTTCTGAGCCTGACGTTCAACGCGCAGGCGATGGCTGTGGCTTCGTTCGGCGCGTGTCACCAGACCAAAGCGATTGCATTCGCGACGGCAGCCGTCGCGTCCAACCACGGTCATATCGAGGCTTCTGTGCACGGTAAGGCCGGGCACGGTCACGTTAAGCATGGGCTCGTAGCAGCCCATCACAATGATGGATCGGATAGTCAGACACAAGACGGCAGCCGAACCAAATGCGCTGCGTGCGCCTCATGTCTTCTTTGCAGCGTAGTTCTGACAACGTACAGCGTCCACGTCGATATTCCCACAACCGAGTCGACGTCCTTCCCTGAATCAACAGTTCCTCGCGTACGCAACGTCGCGAGCGGCCTAGAACGACCTCCACGAGCCTAGCCACCCTGCCCCGATTGTGATCGCCTCACATCCGGGATAGACGCTCGTCCGCGCCGCATTGATTGCGGTGTGATCTTCAAAATACTTGCCCCGTCTCCTTTGAGCGGGCGGTGTCGTCCGAGGCTTCTTATGTTTCATATATCTCTCTCCGCTGCCAGTAGGCGCGGAGCGCGTCAGACCTTCACCTTTGGCCTGTGTGTCGCCCCGTTGTTCACGGGCTTAGCGCTGGCTCAAAAGCCACACGATATGGCTACGATGGCCCCTCCCAAACCCGAGATGGTTGGGGGGACACAAAACGCTGGGCCGCTTCAATTTGAATCGGTTTTGTCCCGCTACAAGCCCATGACCGACCAAAAGTTGGGGTCGTGGCGCGACGCCAACGACACGGTGACTCGCATCGGTGGCTGGCGCACCTATCTCAAAGAATCGCAACAACCTGACGCCGCGCCAACAGTTGCGCCCGCGAATGCCCCAAGCGACTCCACAATGCCCAAGGCAACTGCTCCCGCCAATCCCCACGCTGGGCATGGAGCCAAGCCATGAGCCATGCCTACATTCAATCTGTAAGCGCGGAGCCAACCGTCGTTCGGCCAACCCGCCAGTTACTTGTACTCGTCGCTATCGGCGCTTTGACCGTAGCCGGTTGCGCCACGGTCGCCATCAAGCAGTCGATTGCGCGTGCCAATCAGGACACGATAGGCATCACCGGCGGCAAACTCGCACTCGCACACTCGGATCGTGATCGCAGCGACATGCAAATGGCGGCCGCAAACATTCTTGCAAAACCGTTGGGTGCTGATGACGCGGTGCAATTGGCGCTCATCAACAGTCCGTCGATGCAGGCGTTACTTGCGCAAAGTTGGGCTGATGCCGCAAGCGCAGCGCAGTCGGGCCGATTGCCAAACCCATTGCTCACCCTCGACTGGATTCGATCACCTGGCACTGTGGACATGGGCCGCATGCTTGGCGTTGGCTTGCTCGACATTCTCACCCTGCCCCGACGCAACCGTATCGCGCAAAGCAGGCTCGAACAAGGGCAACTGCAACTCACGGCGGACGTCATTGACAAAGTAACGCAAGTTCGCCAAGCGTGGATTACCGCAGTAGGTGCTCAACAATCATTAACCTACGCAAAGCAGGTCAGTGATTCGGCCGAGGCCAGCGCGGAACTTGCGCGACGCATGCTCGCCGTGGGCAATTTCAACAAACTGCAACGGGCGCGACAGCAAGCGTTCTATGCAGATGCTTCAGCTCAGTGGGCTATCGCCTCGCACGCTGCCACCGCGAGTCGTGAAGCCTTGGTGCGGTTGCTTGGGCTGACTGAGGCTCAAGCTCAAAAGCTGCAACTGCCCGAGCGCCTGCCAGACGTTCCGGCAGTTCTACGAGCACCGCAAGAAGTCAGCGCCGCCGCGTCGCGGGGTCGACTCGACATCAAGACGGCGCAAGCTGCCGTCAACGCAACGGCGGCAACCCAGGGTTTGAACGCGTTGATGAGTTTCACCGACATTGAACTAAGTGTGATTCGCAACACGTCGAAAGATCGCGCTGCTGGTCAGCGTACGCAATCACGCGGAGCGGAAGTGGTGATGACACTACCCATCTTCGATTGGGGCGACTTGAAGCGCGACAGTATGAACGCGCAAATGCTGGCCGCTGCCAATCGCCTCGAAGCGACCACGCGCGCTGCTGGATCGAATTTGCGCGAAAGCTATTCGGCCTATCGAACGAATTACGACATAGCGAAACACTATCGAGACGAGATCGTTCCGCTGCGTAAGCTCATTGCCGACGAAAACGTGCTCCGTTACAACGGCATGTTGATCGGCGTCTTTGAGCTGCTGGCCGATTCGCGTGACCAGATCGCCAGCGTGATCGCTGCAATCAACGCGCAGCAGCAGTTTTGGCTGGCCGATGCGGCGCTTCAATCGTCGATCTTGGGCAAGCCGATGATGATGCAAAGTATGAGCGCTTCACCTGCGAAAGGGGGCGGCGATGCAATGCACTAACCGACGTCCGGCACTTAACGATTTTTACGAACCCACGTACTCAAGGATTTTTTTATGAGTTCAAGACGATATTTTTTGCGTTCCGCAGGTCTGGCGGGGATCGCCGGTGGGGCGGTTGCCGCCGCCTCGGTCAGTCGTGTCGCAATGGCTGCGCTCCCGGAGCCGGTCATGCAAATGAAGGCCGACACTATGCCACCGCTGGTGCCGCAAACTGGGCGGCCTTACAACCCCGTGGTTACGCTCAATGGCTGGACGTTGCCGTGGCGCATGAACAATGGCGTGAAGGAATTCCACCTCGTTGCTGAACCCGTGGTGCGCGAAATGTGCGAAGGCTTCAAGGCCCATCTATGGGGTTACAACGGGCAGAGCCCAGGCCCCACGATTGAAGTGGTCGAGGGTGATCGAGTGCGCATGTTCGTCACCAACAAACTCGGCGAACTCACTAGCGTTCACTGGCACGGGCAGCGGCTACCCAACGGCATGGACGGCGTCACAGGGCTCAATCAACCGGGCATCGCACCGGGAAAGACATTTGTCTACGAATTCGTTGCACGTCGACCTGGCACCTTCATGTATCACCCGCATGCAGACGAAATGGTGCAGATGGCGATGGGCATGATGGGCTTCTGGATCACGCATCCGAAAGACAAGCATCCCCTGATTGATCCGGTGGATCGCGACTTTGTCTTTCTGCTGAATGCCTACGACGTTGATCCGGGTGCCTACACCCCAAAGATCATGACCATGGTGGATTTCAACCTCTGGAGCTGGAATAGTCGCGTCTTTCCCGGGATTGATTCGCTCAACGTCAGGCTTAACGACAAGGTGCGCATCCGTATTGGAAATCTGACCATGACCAATCACCCGATTCATCTGCACGGTCACGAATTTCTCGTCACTGGAACCGACGGCGGGCCAACGCCGAAATCCAGCCGACAGTACGAGGTCACCACCGATGTGGCGGTCGGGCAGATGCGCCAGATCGACTTTTTAGCCGACGAGCCAGGCGATTGGGCATTTCACTGCCACAAGAGCCATCACACCATGAATGCAATGGGGCACGAAGTACCCACCATGATCGGCGTTGATCACAGCGGTATCGCAAAAAAGATCACGCAATTGATCCCCGACTACATGGCGATGGCTGAGCGCGGCATGAAGGATATGACTGAAATGGAAATGCCATTGCCTGACAACACAGCGGCCATGATGACAGGCAAAGGGCCGTTCGGCTCCGTGGGCATGGGCGGCATGTTCAGCATGGTGAAAGTGCGCAAAGAGCAAAAACCGGGCGACTACTCCGATCCAGGCTGGTACAAGCACCCGCCCGGTGAGGTCGCGTACGAGTGGACGGGCTCGTTGCCCGATCCAGCGCGATTCAAGGCGGAGACAAACAGCGCTGGAAAAGGCGCGATGCCCGCTGAGCGAATGCCCGCCAAAAACATCGAAGTGCAGGTTCGTAAACCCATGGACCACAAAGGCATGGGCCATTGAGCCACTTCAAACAACATCCACTCACACCAAGCAATGAAGGAAAAACCATGAACCAAATCACCAAAATCGTCTGCACTGCGCTATTCGCATTGACCTCCGCAACGCTCGTTCAAGCGCACGGCGAGGAAGATCACGCGAAAAAATCTGGTCCCGTTAAAAAGGAGCAAAAGGAGTGGGGCATCGCAGGCGACGCAAAAGCCGCCAAGCGCACCGTCACCATCACGATGTCCGACGCCATGCGTTTCACGCCTGACAAGATCGAAGTTAAACAAGGCGAAACGATCAAGATTGTGGTCAAGAACGAAGGCAAACAACTGCACGAATTCGTGATCGGCACGAAGAAGGAACTCGATGAACACGCAGCCCTAATGGTGAAGTTTCCCAACATGGAACACGACGAACCCTACATGGCGCATGTCGGCGTTGGTAAAGTAGGTGAAATCGTGTGGACATTTAACAAGCCCGGAGACTTCGACTTCGCGTGTCTGATTGCAGGGCACTACCAGGCGGGCATGGTCGGCAAGATTACGGTCGCTAAGGGTGACGGACATGCGCATAAGCACTAACAGCCCGATGCTTCAGCGTCGCAGTCTCCTAACCGGACTCGTCGGTGCGGCGATGTGGCCCGCGATCTCGTGGGCGCACGGGGCGCACGTAAAGCCATTGATCGAAGTGTGGAAGAGTCCGGCCTGTGGCTGTTGCAACGACTGGATTACGCATCTGAAAACGAATGGCTTTCGAGTGATGTCCTACGACACGGGTAATGCACCGATGCGAGCGGAGCTGGGCATGCCACCCAAACTCGGCTCGTGTCACACCGCAAAGATTGATGACTATGTCATTGAAGGCCATGTCCCGGCGCGGGAAATTCACCGACTGCTTAAAGAGCAGCCGACAGCCATCGGGCTCTCTTTGCCTAGCATGCCCTTGGGCTCTCCCGGCATGGATAGCGAGGCGTTCGATCACAAGACCGAGCCCTACAACGTACTGCTTGTCCTCCGCGACGGAGTGACTTGCGTTTTTCAAGCTTACTGACCCTGTTTATATTTGAACCACTGAAGGAAAAAACTCGATGAATTCGATCAAAACCCTGACTGCCGCGCTTGCCATTGCCGCCGCGACTGTGTTCGCAGGCACCGCGTTTGCTGGCGACAAAGGCCCTGAATCCGCCAAGGCAGAACCGATGAAATCCATGCCGATGGCTGATGCGGACATGACCAATGCTGAAGTGCGCAAGGTTGACAAAGATGCTAGAAAAATCACACTAAAACACGAGGCAATCAAAAATCTGGACATGCCCGGTATGACCATGGTGTTTCAGGTCAAAGACGCCGCGTTATTCGACAAAGTGCAACCGGGTGACAAAGTAAAGTTCAAGGTCGTTAACGAAGGCGGGGCGTTTGTGGTCACCGACATTCAACCGGCCAAATGACGCAATGCTGACCGGTCGCTGGTCAACCCCATTGCCTTGGGGTGGCGTGCTGTTAGTGCTGCTGCTTGGCGTTGCTACACGCGATTGCATCTTGATCGCGAGTGCCGCCTTGCTCGCCGTCTACGTTGCGCGCGTGCACGTTGAGCACCGTGAGGCGCAGGATATGTTGCGTTGTGCGATTCATTGTTGGGTCGTTGGTGGCGCGTCGTTACTCAGAAGTGGCCCCGGTTGTCTGAACAGCAAACCCCGATTATTAAGTGGAGGTTGGGCGGGTTGAAGCGCGATGTAGCTTTATCCACAGGCTGTGC
>JAYVNO010000119.1:0-15436 GCA_043758415.1 Burkholderiales bacterium | reverse complement strand
TCGCGGCAGAGCCGCTCCTACAAGTTGCGTGGCACACGCAACCACAAAAGGGGAAACTCATGCAAAAGCGCTGGCAGGTGGGCATTGCCACCTTCATTCTTGTGCTGTCCGCCGTGTTCGGGGTGGGCGCGACACAATTGCCTGGGGACACGGGTTACGCGGGCATCGGCTCGGCGTTTATGCCTGCGGTGGTTGCGCTCTTGCTATTGCTCGTAGGCACTTTGCTGATGTGGCAAGCCTGCACTGGCGGCTTTCGCAACTTCACGGACGGTGTCGCTGATTTAGTCGCCGATCATCGCGGTGCGTTGTGGGTCACAGCGGGCATTATGGCGACCGCTGCGCTCATCACCAAGCTCGGGTTCGTCATCGCCGCAACCACGCTGTTCGTGTGCGTCGCTCGCGGTTTCGGAAGCAAGACGTGGCTGCGCGATGCGGTCACCGGCGCGCTACTCGTGCTGCCCGTGTTCTGGCTGTTTACGCTGGTGCTGGACGTGAATCTGCCGCACCTTTTCAACCACTGGTTCTAGGGGCTGCATCATGATGGAAACCTGGACCCTGTTGCTCGGTGGCTTCGGCACCGCGCTGCAACCGATGAATTTGATGTGGGCATTTATCGGCTGCCTGCTCGGCACCGCTATTGGCGTGCTGCCCGGCATCGGGCCTGCGCTGACCGTGGCGATGCTGCTGCCAGTGACCGCGAAGGTTGACTCAGCAGGCGCGCTGATCATGCTTTGCGGCGTGTATTACGGCGCAGCATATGGCGGGTCAACCACATCGATTTTGATGAATACGCCGGGAGAAAGCTCGTCGATCATGACCGCGCTTGAAGGCAACACGATGGCCAAATATGGTCGTGCGGGGCCTGCGCTGGCGACGTCCGCCATCGGCTCATTTATCGCGGGCACGATTGGCGTGGTGCTGTTGACTTTGTTCGCGCCGCTGGTCGCTGATCTGGCGCTGAAATTTGGTCCCGCAGAGTTTTTCTCATTGATGGTGCTGGCGTTTGTCACAGTGTCATCCGTCCTCGGTGCGTCGATGTTGCGCGGCATGGTGTCGCTGGCGCTGGGCTTGGCGATTGGCCTTGTTGGCATGGACTCCATTGCAGGCATTCCGCGCTACACGGCGGGCGTGCCCGAGCTGATCGATGGCATCGAATTTGTGCTGGTCGCAGTGGGTTTATTTGCCGTGGGAGAGGCGCTGTATTCGGTGCTGTACGACCCGAAGGGAGACGCCGCCGATCGCAACAAGATGAGCTCGATCTGGATGACCAAAGATGACTGGAAACGCTCATGGCCAGCGTGGTTGCGCGGCACAGCGATTGGCTTCCCGTTCGGTTCGATCCCGGCGGGAGGTGCTGAAATTCCGACCTTTTTGTCGTATTCCACCGAACGCAAGCTGTCGAAGTTTCCTAAAGAATTTTCAGGCGAAGGCGGCAAGGGTGCCATCGAAGGCGTCGCCGGGCCGGAGGCCGCCAACAACGCCACTGCGGCAGGCGCACTGGTGCCACTGTTGACGCTCGGCATTCCAACCTCTGCCACTGCGGCAATCCTCATCGCCGCATTTCAGAACTACAACATTCAGCCCGGCCCCCTGCTCTTTCAAACCAGCGGGCCTTTGGTATGGGGCTTGATCGCGTCGCTGTACGTCGGCAACATGATGTTGCTGGTGCTCAATCTGCCGCTGGTCGGCATGTGGGCGCGGCTGTTGACCATCCCCAAAGCGCAGCTTTACGCGGGCATTCTCGTGTTCGCGTCCATCGGCGTTTACGGCATGCGGCAAAGCGCGTTTGACCTCGTGTTGATGTACGTGATCGGCGTCATTGGCGTCATCATGCGGCGCTTCGATTTCCCGGTCGCACCGGTCATCGTCGGCATGATCTTGGGGCCCATGGCCGAGAAGCAATTGCGCAACGCATTGGCCATCGCACAAGGCGACTGGCTGATCTTTTTTAAGCAACCGATCGCCTGCACTTTCATGGTCATCACCATCGCCGTGATGTTCGTGCCGATCATTCTGCGCAAACGCGGCGTGCGATTGGCGGAAGACGATTAGCTTTTTATGCTAAGGCCCATTGCGTATGGCGCTTATCGGCTAAAATGCGATTTATCGACTTTCGGCGTAATTCACCGCTAAACCCAAGGCGAATTGGCATTTCCGGTAAAAGCTGCACACTGATTTACTAGTCAGCGCGATGCCTGCTGACAGATTTTTACAGTTGTCCCACCCTAAAATTTATACATATGTTCGGCCACGGTGAGATGACCTCAAACCGCGCTGAACATTGTTTAAACAAAGACTCACGGGGGACTCATGAAACAACCATCACCGCGCGTCGCCGCGAAGCTTTCCACGCTGGCCGTAGCGCTACTTTCCATCGGCGCTTCTGCACAATCGGCCAATGTCGCGCTGTTTGGCGTGCTCGACGCGAACGTGGCGCGCTTCAGCACCTCGGGTGTCGCCTCCGCCTCCAAACTCGGCACAGACGGCCTCACGTCATCGCGTTGGGGTATGCGAGGCAGCGAGTCACTTGGCGGCGGTCTCAGCGCGTCGTTCTGGATTGAAGGCGCGCACAGCCCCGACACCGGCGCTATCGGTTCAACCAACACCAATAGTCAGTCGACCGGCTTGTTTGGGCGGCGCGCGACGGTGAGTTTGTCCGGTGGTTTTGGCGAAATTCGTCTCGGTCGCGACCTCACGCCCGTGTTCAACAACCTGTCTGAATTCAACCTGTTTGGCGCCAACGGCACCGGCAATGCGGGCGCGCTGTTTTATCCAATTTTCTCAAGCGTGACGCACGTCCGCGCGTCGAATGGCATCAGCTATTTGACGCCTGCGATGAGCGGTTTCTACGCGCATCCAACCTATGCGCTCGGGAAGAACGCGGGCAACTCGGACGGTCGTTATGTCGGCGCACGCGTTGGCTATCGCGGCGGCCCGCTCAGCGTCGCGCTGGGCACGGCGCAGACGACCTACGCGGTGGGAAATCAAACGCAAACCACGGCGGGTGCAAGCTACGACTTGGGTGTCGTCAAGCTCACGTTACTGTATGGGCGCAACTAGAAGAGCATCGTGGACAGCTCAGCGGTTCACATCGGCGTGGCCGTTCCGTTCGGCACCACCGATCTGCGCGTGGGTTACAGGGCACCTCTAATAATTCATTTTTGAGGATGCAGTGTTAGGAGCCCGGAGCGCAGCAACCGGAATGTACGCGCAGGTCACATGAGAATTGCGAGCACCGCGCGACGACACAATGCGCCGCACAAATGGATTATTAGAGGTGCCCTACAGCGATGCACGGGTGAAGAACGGCGCGGGGGCCAATCACTTCATGATCGGCGTGGTTCACAACCTGTCCAAGCGCACAGCACTCTACATCGACGCGTCACAAATCGACAACAAGAGCACCAGCAAAAACTTCGGCCTGAGCGACGGTTTCAAACCGACCACGGCAGGCGGCAAGTCCACAGAATTCGAAGCCGGCATTCGCCACACGTTCTAGTCGCATCGGTATGGTTCACAGAAAGCCGCAAGGTTCGCCTTGCGGCTTTTTTTACGGGTGACGCCAGCGCAAACTTGTCCACGGGAGGTTGCTGCGACGGTCGTGGGCTCCCCCCAATCAGGGAAAGTCGTATCAGCATTTATCTGAAATGCCCGTTTAATAAGGGCTTAGATGCTGTTTATGGCTTACGTCGATAACTTGCCAAATTAAACACTAAGCCCATATAAAATAAGCTTTTCAACATAAAGCTGATAGCAAGTTTGCGCGTATTCCAATGCCGCACAGAAACATTTCGTCACCTTGCGAAAATATGACAATGGCACTATTTTCGCGAAAATTACGTTTCTCTCACTATCTTCCTCGCTTGTCGAGCGCGCTTTTGTCGGCGCCGTCGATGAAAAAATTGTTCACTGCGCCATGTTCGTACCCATCGGCATTGAGCTTCACCTCGCGGAACACCTGTCGTCCGCGCGGGCAAAGCCGTTTCTGCGCGCGGCATCGGCGCAATCAGCGGTCACATGGGCCAACGCTGACGATCACGCCGTGGTCACTGCCCTGCTCGCTCAACACCTTGACGCAGCGGTCGTGGCGCAGGCTGAGCGGCTGCCCCACATGTCGGCGCGGCCCGTCGTGTCGCCGTGGCTGGGAAGCCCACAGCGAGCCGCTAAACGCCTTGCTACGAGCCGGTGTGTGGAACGTACTGATCGAACCCGACGACGCGGCATTGGCCACCGGCATCAGCGCCTGCGCGGTACGCATGCATCGCGTCGAGACCGCCTTGAACTCCGATGTCGTTCGGGCCAACCTGATGGGCACCAGCACGGCTTGGCGAGCCCTCGTGCGCGAGGTGGTGTGGGCGGCCAAATTTTCTAGCGCATCAATGCTGTTGCTGGGAGAAACCGGCACTGGCAAAGACCTGCTGGCGCGGCTGATTCATACGCTCGACGAGCGGCCCGACAAGGGCGAATTGATCGTAGTGGATTGCACTACGCTGACCTCCGAGCTTGCCGTGAGCTAGCTGTTTGGTCACGAACGCGGCGCATTCACCGGCGCGCACACGCAGCGCTCGGGTGCCGCCCAACTGGCTAACGGTGGTACGCTGTTTTTGGACGAGATTGGCGAGCTGCATCTCACGGTGCAGGCGCAATTGCTGCGCTTGCTGCAGGAAGGCACGTACAAATCGGTTGGCAGCAGTACGTGGCATCGCTCCTCATTTCGGCTGGTGTGTGCAACGCATCGCGATTTGACCGAAGCGGTTGCCGCCGGACGCTTTCGGCAAGACTTGTATTTCAGGATTGCCGGTTGGGAATCGCGGGTGCCGCCGCTGCGCGAACGGGCAGAAGACATCCCACCGATGGCCAATCGTTTTCTTGCAGAATTTGGCTGTGATCAAGGCATTGACCCGCACACGGAGCGCGCGCTGGCCGCACATTCGTTTCCCGGCAACGTGCGCGAACTGCGGCAGCTCAAGATGCAAACCGCAGTCAAGCATTGCGGCGCGAGCCGAATTTCGGTGGGCGATTTGCCGATTAGCTGGCACGCAGGTAAACGTGTCAATCCGTTGATTGATTCGGCGTGCGCCGTCGCGGCCCGACCAAAAATCGAGGATCAAATCATTCGCGACTGGGTGCGCGCCAGCGTCGGCTTGCGCGACATCGCGCAACGCGCTGGCGACATCGCGATTGCCGAGGCGCTGGCATTAGAAAGCAATCAGGTGGGGCGCGCCGCTCGCCGATTAGGCATCACTGAGCGCGCCATTCAGTTGCGAAAAGCGCAGCGCTCGACACCTGCAGCGATTGCTGCGGACGCTGCGAAAAATCCGCAGTAACCGCTGCCGAGGTTCGCACGCGCCGACCTAGCAATCGCAGCAAATTACCACCTGTAACTTTGGCGTAATCTGCGGCGTTCAACCCCAGCCATTTGATCTTCGCCAACTCCACGCCCGGATGCAGCCACGGTCCGTCGGAACCGAACAGCACCTTGTGCGCACCCGCGCGGGCAATCGCGTCCGCGATGTAGTCGAAGCGCCGAACACCCGCCGTATCGGTGCACACTTTGGCATGGCGCTGCACATGATCGATGATCGCGAGCTGCGCTTTCCAGTCATCAGCAAAACTCCCCAAATGCGGAATGATGAAATTCATCATCGGGTACTCGCGCGCGAAGAGCTCAATGGTGGCCACCTCGCCGCCCACGTCGTATAGCACCGGTAGCTGGTAGCGTGCCGCCAGCTCGCAAATGACCCGCGAAATCGGCGCGTCGTGACGATGACATTTGATGCCAACAAAACCGTTGCCGAGCACGTGCTTCCTGATCTCCGTTTCGACGTCAAGCCAGGACATGCGTCCATCCAAAAACACGAATGCCAGCAAGCGCCGCTGATGCGCGCGCAGCAACGCCGCCACGTCGTCGTTGCCCGCGCGATAGTCCAACGCCAGCGCCGCAAACACCACGCTGCGACTGATGCCCGCAGCGTCGCAGCGTTGCAAGTACACCGTCAAATCGGCACGCTTGTCCCACGGCCCGCTCATGCGGTCGCCGCGTCCCGCGTGGCAATGACAGTCGATGATCATTGTGATAGCTCAGAGGAATTCGAATTCACGCTGCTTATTGGTCATGCCGAGCATGCGAAAACGCGCTGCGATCGTCTCTTTACCAGTGCCCACAAGATCGGACAGCGCGGTAAGAACCTGCTTTTCAATCGGTCGCGGATCGCCCTGAATCGGCATCACATAAAAGCGAAATTGCGACGGGCTCCAGACGTAACGGTTGATCGCTTCCAGATGTTCCGAGATGCGTGATCGCAAATGATTGGCTTTGCCAAAATATTGCCCGTTTCCCCATTGCGCGAGGTAGATACCAGGCCCATTCGGTAGCGCGTTGAGCCCACCGGGCGCACTGAGCGCAGCGACAGAAATTGGTTTGCTCAATATCATCGGCTTGCCTGAAGGACTGGCTATGGGAATGCCCTTACTGGCGAGCACGTCGCGAACCAGCGTCACGTTGTCTCGGGCTTTGAGCGTATTGGGAACCTTGCGCGCAATCAAGCTCTGCAAATCCAGTTCTTCCGCTGGTTCGTCGCTCGCAGCTTGTGCCGTATCAGCATCCGCAATCGGCGCGTCTACCGCAGCCGCATCGTCGGCCAAAGCATCCCCAGGGGCATCCTCCACCGCTACATCCACCACGGTCGGCGCATCACCATCCATATCGGCCAGTACATTGACCCTGCGCGGCCCGATGTTGCGCGACAACATGCGGTAACGGTTACCCCATTGCTCTGGACGATACGGCGCGCTAGCTTGCGGATGTCGTGCAATGCCGCGCAGCAATCGTTGCGCGGCATTGCGACACGGCGGACATCCCGCGCAACCACAGCGCCGATACATAACGGCTCGACGCATGCTGCCAAACATGCGCGGCCAGCGCACCTCATCAATCACCACGTCATCAAACGCGCTCATGGCCTAGTCCTCCGCGCTAGCGACGTGCAGCTGTTTGCTGACGCGACAAACGCGCCGACAGCAATTGTGCGGGCATCGTGTTGTTCTGTGGCTTCATACTGAGATCGCTGCCCGTGACGGCTTTGTAGCCATACATTTAGCGCTGAATTTCAGGACGCCAATAATTCGCCCAGGCCTTCGCGTTCACCTGATTGTTGGCCGACGCCCACGGGCCTTGCGGCACTGAGAGCAGGATCGCCTCGCCGCAGGTTGCCAACTCATGAAAGTGCGTCACCGTCACGTCCGTCCAGCCTTGCAATTTTTTTCATGCTGTCGACCAGCCCCATCCACGCTTGCTGATATGGCACCATGGCGCGACCACGCAGGAATTCACGCATCTCTGGGCGCGCCAACAACCACTGCTCAATCAACATTTCAACGCGACTCGTCCACGGCAAATCGCCGTATTGATTGTGCGCACCTTCCGCCAAAATCAAATGCAAGTGGCGCAACGCATTGAGCAGCGGAAATCCGTCCGGAATGCGCGTCGTGTCCGCGCTCTGCTCGAAGTAGTCATGCGCCTCCCAGAGCAACGAGTGAAACGATTCCAGAAAGTTGGAGCGACTGTCCGCCGACAACAACGGTGGCACCGCTTTGCCCATCAGCGTCACGCCGTAATGATGGTCGTATTCATAGGCGCGACGTTGCACTGACAGCCGTTTGTATTCCGACTGAATCCAGCCCCACAGCACGTTGTTGAGCGGTCGCAGCGGATCAATCTCAAGATTGGCCAGCGGGTCGTTGCCCGCGCGGCTGCGACGGTTCTGAAAGCGAATGGCAATCGCATTCATCGTCTGCGAAAGCATCGCTTCTTCATGCCAGTACGACCAGATCAGCTCGATCAGCATCGGGCATTCGTAGCGACTGGCGTACAGGCGTGTGAGCGGATCGCCCTTGTTCGGCAACAGGCTCAGTTGCTTGACGATAAGCTGCAAGTACGGCGTCGCGGCAGCGCTTTCGCTGTTGAGAAATTGTTGAACGTAGGCCAACACTTCTTGCGCATAGTTTTCAGTGCCGTAGCCGCTGGTGTCAATCCGATTGCCCTCTTCATCAATAAAGTCCCTGAGGTCGGCCGCATTTCTGAAATCGATACACGCAGGCCCACACCGGGTCAGCATGAACGCTTCGGTCGCCAGTCGCAGCACTTCGTAGGCCAGAGTGCCCTGAATTTTGGTCAGCGGCGGCGCATTGACGTGCAAGCGCTGCGTGTCCGCTCGATCATCAATGTCGCCGTCGTGATCCAGCGCTTCACGAAGCTGCTTGGCCACGCCCGACATACCACCCGGCACCCTGTCCAAATTGGTCATCAAGGCGTTCATGAACTCCTGATATATCGGGAAGCTGGTGGATTCCAGCTGGTAGCGAATCACCGTATTGAGTTCGACATCGGTCGCGCCTGCAGTCGATTGCGCAGAGAGCCGAACGTCAATAGTGTCATCACCGAGCCGGCAGCGCGGTGGCGGGCAATCCATGCCACTCTTTCCGCCACTCGTGGCGAACTTGATGCCCTCAGCCAGTGCCTCCGGGGGCATTGAAGCGGGGGTAGCGTTGTCACTTTTTTCTGGGTAGCCATGGCGTAGTCCTTTCGATGGAAACAAAATAAACACTTCAATGCGATGCGCAGTGCCGCCCTTGCAACTTAGGCAGACAGTGCCCACCGCGTCAGCAATCGTGAAATCAGCGGAATCTCATGCACCGGCGTTCGCGCCCGATTCAGGCGGCTGTAGCCAATCAACGCGAAGGTCTGACAGGGTCGCATGCGGTCGGTGTAGCCCGCGTCGCGCGACCAGCGCTCCAAGTGCTCGTCAAGCGCCGTCGGCGTCACGTCAGCATCAGCCAAGCTTTGCAACACGCTGCGCCCCTGCATTTGCGGGATTACCTGCCGCAACAACCAGCCGACAAAAATCGGCAAGTGATCTTGCAGCAGCGCAATCGTTTGCGCGCCTTCAACGTCACGGCGATTGACTGGATAAATCGAATGCCACAGCCGCGTGAGGCGATCCCATTGCGGATGTGGATAGAGTTGGCGACCAATCTCGGCACTCAACAACACACGAATCCAAGGCGTCGGATGCGGGTCATCTGTGTTTGATCGAAACACAAACACGCGCGGCAAACTCACCACGTTCATCAAGCCGAGCGTTGACGCGATGCCCAGCCGCGACACCGACCACAAGTCCGCCACGATCTCCGAAATCCACCGATTCCAGTACGTCCACGGATTGCGCGGCGCTGCTTCGGACGGCACGTTCAACAGCAGCGGCTCCATCGCCTTCCGCAACGTTGGCAACAGCTCGATAAGCGCTGCACCCTGATGCCCAGCCTCACGCACCAAGGACGAGGCGATACCCAGCCCTACCATTCGTTCGCGCGGCACGCGAATGATCGCCACCGGATTTTCACCGCCACCCGGAAGCCGCGTGCGCGCCCGACGGATGGCCGCACCGACGCCGCGATCCAGATAACAAATCAACGGTGGTGTGACATAGGGTGCGCCCGTGATGTTCAGCGCATCACGCGCCAACACATCGAGCCCAGCCAGCAGCACGCCGGTGTTGGTCTCGCTACGCTGCGTGATCGCATCGACGAACACATCGAACTGCGTCAGGGCGGCGTTCATTTGCAGCCGCAAAAAAACGTACTGCCGATAAACCTGCTCGCTCTTGCTGCGCTCAGCGTTTGCGCTCTTTACCCAACGTAGAAAACTTCGCGCTGCCACGATCAGTGATTGCCGCCCGTCGCCCAGATACGCATCAATTCGGCGTAGCATGTCACCCGCAGGCAGGGCCGCTGGCACCATCGTTTCATGCAGCGAAAATGGCTTGACCATCTGCATGCGACCGATGAGGCCGTCGACCTCCTGCTCCATCAGGCGCAGCGCAAACACCGAGGCGTTCATCGTCAGAAGCCAACAATCACGATGGTGTTGCCGCGACGAATCCACTGCCCCTGATTGCGAGGCCGACCAGGGGCTTGCGCGTTGGCGGTAGTGATTGCAGCGATGGCCGATTTGATCGCCTGACTGGCCACGGCGCCGGGGTTGGCACCCGCAGGCGCGTTACTCGCAGCACGCGCTACGTTCGCTGCGAGGCGCACCACGCCTTGTGCAGCTTCAAATTCGCGGTCCTCCATCGACATGCCACCGGCCTCCATTTCTAGCGCGCTGGCCAAGGCTTTGCCTGCCATACCGCCGAGCGCGTTGCCAACGCCGGGAATAGGAATCGCCGAGCCCAAAGCCGCACCGAGTGCCGGCAACGCGGTTTTTGCGGCCTGCTTGAGTGCGCCGCCAATCAGCTTGCCCACGGGCGATTTTGCAATCGACGACACGCCTTTGGCGACAGTGCGAAACAGCTTGCCGAAGAACTGATCTAACTCGGCCTCGTTACCGATGGTCAGCAATTCTGCAGCCCATTCGGCCTCGTTGAATTCGCCGCTATATTCGTTTGAATATTCGCCGCTGTATTCGTTGCTGTAGCCGGTTTCGAATTCGTTACTTTCGAAGGCCGCTGCGTTGTACATCTCTTGCTGGGTCATAACGCGATCTAGGTTGTGCATGATGTGCTCCTGAGGATTGAGTGACGGGAAATGTTTCAAGTGAGGATCAAGGTGCGGCCACGGCGCAGCCAACGCCCTCGTGTCGCAAAGTGCGCCAGTGGATTGGTTGATTGAGACGGGAGCCAGCGCTAGAGCCTGAAGCAAATCGATCAGGCGTGGTGTAACCGGACGCGTGCTGACGCGCGGCATCCATATAGGCAGAACGCGCATCACGCGCGCTGTCGCCCGCCTGCACGGTGCGCTGTACAGCATCATTTCCGAACCGGACGAACTGGCGTGCCACTTCAAATTCGCGGTCTTCGTTGCTCAAACCTTCGAGTTCAAGACCGAGCAAATTGACCCGCATTGGTCGCGAGCTTGCTACCGATTTGTGCGCCGGTGCTGCCGCCAAAATGGTTGCCAATCACGCCGCCTAATTTGGGTAACGCCTGCTTCGCCACGCTCTTCAGTAGCCCAGCGATTTGTTGACCGGCCTGACTTTTAAGGAAAACTGATGCCGCACCTGAAACACGCGACAACAGGCTGCCAAAAAACTGCTCTAACTCCTGCTCGTTACTGACGCCGAGCAACTCCGCTGCGAGCTGCATTTCATCGGCTTCTGCCTGATATTCACTGTTCGGAAATTCGAACGCGCTACCCGCGAATTCAGCGTTCGCAGCAGCCTCGTGCTCTTGATCAAAATTGGAAAATCGCATGAGTGTTTCCGTTGAAAATTGAGTCGCAACTAACGCTCTTGTGGAACGTCCATGCCACCCCAAAAATTAATGAAAAACATCAAAAATGAATGAAAAAAACGAAGCTGACTTGGCATTGATCACGTTGATCAACGGCACATGCGAAGCGCAGTTCGCATGACATGGCAGCAGATAGAACGCGTTGTCTTCGGGCGCTTTAAGCGCGCCGCGTTCCGCTTGTGAATTTCCGAAAAAAAAATTTCATCCACGTGGCACAAAAAAAAATTCAACTGCGTCTATACCAATGACGACGGCATATTGAGTGCTCGGGGATTCAGCCGCGAGCACGCTGCCGGGTGGGGTGCTGTCCGCGATTATTGATAACGGTGAGTCACCGGGAAAGTCAGGGCCAAACACCATGACCATCATCACGATCAACCTGAGTCCAACGCTCGACGCCGAGCTGCGCCGCCCTCGCTCGCCTAGCGCTGCCGCCGGTGGATCAGCGTTCCACGAATTTCACGAACTGATCGCGGAGCAGCGCTTGCGCCCGTTGCCACTTTTTCCCGATGTTCACGTTATCGGCTTTGCGCCGATCTGGCATGTGTCGGTGCCTGAGCACGAGGCCGCCACGATAGTCGCCCGACTCGCGCAAACGTCAGGCGTCGAGGCGGCCTACAGCAAGCCTAACGACGAACTCGCTTCGCCTCCCTAATTTTTTCAGCCGGAGCGCCCCCGGGGACACTCCGCGCGGACTTCTTCCTCCCCGGACTAACACTCAACTCATGAGGTAACCAAAATGGCTAGAAGTACGAAATCCGCCCCGGATAGTCGTCCGGGGTTTTCCTCTGTTCCTGAACTTATCTGCCTGACCGCTCCGGGCACCGGCCTGCGCGCCCGCGCGGCCTCCGTGGCGTCGGCCAGCGGTGCCAACATCAACTCGTTGAATGCGCTGCTCAATGCGGCTGGTGCGACGATGGTGCCGATCTTTGGCAGCGAAGCACGGATCGAAGTGTCCCGCGCCGCAGCGGCCATCTCGGCGGCGGCTGCGTTGCCTGAACTCAGCACCTACTACTCCGTGATCGTCGATCCGGCGAAGATGGACACGCTCGCCGCCAAGCTGTTGAACGACCCGTCCGTGCAAGCCGCCTACGTGAAGCCTGCGGCCACCCCGCCGGTGTGGCTCGACGACGGCGGTCAGGCCGTGGCCGACGCTGCCCCCGATGGCGAACAGGTGCCGACCCCCACCTTTGTGGCCAATCAGCTCTACCTTGAAGTAGCACCGGGCGGAATTGACGCCCGGTATGCGTGGACCCGCAGCGGCGGCAAAGGCCAAGGCGTGCGCGTGATTGACATAGAAGGGGCGTGGCGTTTCGGCCATGAGGATCTTTTGCAAAACCAGGGCGGTGTAATCGCGGGCACGCAATCGACCGACATTGGTTGGCGCAATCACGGCACCGCTGTGGTCAGCGTTTTCGGCGGCGATGACAATGCGTTTGGCGTGACCGGTATCGCACCGCTCGCCAACACCCGCGCTATTTCAATCTTTGGCGGCACCGGATCAGCCAACGCCATTCGGCAGGCGGCCGACGCGTTGAGCGCGGGCGACATCATTCTGATTGAACTGCATCGGCCCGGACCTGATGCCAACGGCAGCGGGCAGGACGGCTTTATCGCCATCGAGTGGTGGCCCGACGACTTCGCAGCGATTGTCTACGCGGCAGGGCGCGGCGTGATCGTGGTCGAGGCAGCGGGCAACGGTGCACGCAATCTCGATGCGGCGATATTCAACACCCGTCCTGCCGGATTCCCGGCGACCTGGAGCAATCCGTTCAAACTGACCAATCCACAGTCGGGCGCGGTGGTAGTGGGGGCTGGCGCACCGCCTCCGGGCACCCATGGTCGCGATCACGGGCCGGATCGGTCGCGATTGGGGTTCTCGAACTTTGGTGCCCGCGTGGATGCGCAGGGCTGGGGTCGCGAAGTCACATCAGCGGGCTATGGTGACCTGCAGGGCGGTGCGAATGAGAACCTCTGGTACAGCGACGTTTTCAGCGGCACGTCGAGCGCGTCGCCGATTGTGGTCGGTGCCATCGGCTGCATGCAGGGCGCGTTGCGCAGCGCGAGCCGCCCGTTGCTCACGCCAGCCACCGCGCGCAATACTTTGCGCACCACCGGCTCACCGCAAACCGACGCACCGGGCAGACCGGTCACCCAGCGCATCGGCAACCGTCCCAACCTGCGTCAGGCATTGATGCAACTGATACCTGTCATCAAAGTCAAGGACCTGAAGGACGCCAAGAACGAGAAGATCGAAGTCAAGGAGCTTAAAAACGAGAAGCTTGAGCGCAAAGAATTCAAAGAGATCAAGATCGAAAAGCACGAGAAAAATGAAATCAAGGATTTCGAAAAAAACCCGAAAGAGAAATCCGAGAAAGAAATCTTTGAGAAGTTTCAGGATAAGGGCTTCGACAAGAATCAGGAAAAGGGTTTCGAGGTGCCTACACCCGGTGGCGATGGTAGCGGCATGGCGGAACGTCTGGCGCAGCTTGAGCAAAGTGTTGCGACACTGAGCCACTTTATCTCCGCCGATCTGCGCCCCGATCTCAGTGCCTCAGCGCTGAGCCGGGAGCAGGATTTGCAGGCGCTTTCCTCCGGGATGGCCGAGCAGACAGACGCAGAAAAAGCCAATAAAGACGTGCGCGACGTCGGCTGAATCAAGCATCATGTGGCTGGTTTTATGTGATCCGGGCGACCGATCCGCACTCTGGGCCGGACAGGGGTTGCGTGCACGCGGGCTGCAATCGTTGGAATTCGTTTCACCGATGCAACTGGTGTGTGCGCCGCATATCGAATATCGCGCGGAACACGGAGAACCGATTCACGCGTTCGTGACCCTCAGCAGCGGACGGCGCATCGAGGTCGCCCGCTTGAGCGGCGTGCTCAATCGCGCAACGCGCGTGGATTACCCGCAGTTGCAACACGCTGCGCTCACGGATCATCCCTACGTACAAGCAGAAATGGACGCCGTTTTTCTGGCGTGGCTGGGGGCGCTGGGCGCGTTGGCCACGCGAGGAGCGCCGGTATTCAATCCCGCCCAGACATCAGGCTGGGCAGGCCCGTTGCTACATCCCTTTGCGTGGGCGCTGCATGCGCAGCGCGCGGGCTTTGCGACGATGGCACATCGTTGCGGCTATTCGGGCCTCGAATTACCGCCGCACTACGGCCCCACGAGCACCTACATTGTGTTCGGCAAGCGCACGTTTCCGGAGTTGCCAGACGCGCTGACGCAGGCTGCGTTGCGGCTGTCGGACAGCGTTGGCGTACCGCTGCTGGGTATCACGCTGGCGTGGTCCCAAGACGGTCAGGCGAGCTTCGTTAACGCGGTAGCAACACCGGATTTGCAGGTAGGTGGCAGCGCGTTTCTTGACGCGCTAAGCGCCGCCTTCAACGCAACATGATTCTGCTGATCGGCATTCCGTCGGAGCCACCCATGCGTATGGTGGCCAACGCGCTTGATGAGCAAAATCTTCCATATGTCATTTGGAATCAGCGGCGCATCGCAGGTTGCCGTCTTGACTTTGAAATTGTCGGTGGCTCAATTGATGGCGTTCTCACCATCGACGGCGCGCAGACCGCACTGGGCGATATCAGCGGCGTTTATGTGCGGGTGATGGACGATGGTCAATTGCCGGAGCTTAAGCACCTGCCGTTTACGGCGCCCGAGCGGCAATATTCAAGAGCTCAGCACGAAGCGCTGATGCTGTGGCTGGACCTGACGACGGCACGCGTGGCCAACCGCCCCTCAGCCAACGGCTCGAACGGCTCCAAGCCTTGGCAGACGCGGCTGATCGAAGCGTCGGGCTTGCGCACTCCAGACACGCTCGTCAGCAATGACCCCGTCGCAGTGCGCGAATTTCGTGCTCGGCATACCGAGCTTATTTACAAATCGGCCAGTGGTTTTCGCTCGGTGGTGAGGGCGTTGACGGAGGATGACGACGCTCGTCTGGCGGCAATTCGATGGTGCCCCGTGCAGTTTCAACGTAGGGTGCCGGGACGCGATATGCGCGTCCATGTGGTCGGTGACGAAGTGTTCGCTACGCGGATTATTTCCGACGCGACCGACTATCGATACGCGAACCGTGATGGTCTTGAAGCGACGCTTGAAGCGATTGATCTGCCGGGCGATCTGGCGGACTCTTGTCGCA